>CAZDJE010000026.1:0-41960 GCA_964505715.1 uncultured Desulfocapsa sp.
CGCTTGTGATTGATCCCAAATCGTACCCTCTATAAAAGCGGGAAACTTCAGTTAACAAAGGACAGGCAGAGGAAATTGGGATTCGACATTTTTTTATGAAACCCATTAACCCTGATGAGCTTCTGCTTGCGATTCGAGAGGTGCTTGATAATGGCTGATATCCTCATCGTTGACGATGACCATGATCTGGCAACGATGCTGTCCAAACAGGCAACTCGGGGGGGGCACCAGCCAAGTGTTGCGAATACTTTAGCGCAAGGGGTAGAACTTGCGGAGCAGTCCCGTTTTGATGTTATCTTTCTTGATGTACAGATGCCCGATGGGAATGGGCTTGACTTTATTCCCTCATTTCGCCGAATGCCTGCAGAACCTGAAGTTATAATAATTACTGGTCAGGGAGATCCGGATGGTGCGAAAAAAGCCATTACCAGTGGAGCTTGGGGGTATATTGAGAAACCGAATATACTGACTGATCTGAATCTGCAAATGACCAGAGCATTGCAATATCGATCCGAAAAGTTAAAATCACTTGCTTTGCAACCGGTAGCCCTGAAGCGTCAGGAAATCATAGGTTCTGCACCTGCTTTAAACAAATGTCTGGATAAACTGGCCAGTGTGGCTAGCAGCGATATCAGTGTATTGCTCAGTGGTGAAACCGGTACAGGTAAAGAAGTCTTCGCCCGAGCCATCCACGCAAACAGCAGCAGGGCAGAGGAAAACTTTGTGGTGGTGGATTGCGCCTCCCTGCCTGAAACACTCATAGAAGACACGCTGTTCGGTCATGTGAAGGGGGCGTTTACCGGGGCATTGGATGCAAGCTGCGGCCTGATTCTTCAGGCGGATAACGGCACTCTTTTTCTTGATGAAGTGGGTGAATTGCCCCTGAATATCCAAAAGTCATTCCTTCGCGTTTTGCAGGAACATAGTTTCCGACCAGTGGGTGCCAACCATGAACAGAATAGTAATTTCAGGCTTCTGGCCGCCACCAACCGCGATTTGAATGAGATGGTAGCCAAGGGGACATTTCGAAAAGATCTGCTGTATCGCCTTGAGGCTTTTAACCTGCACCTCCCTCCCTTACGGGAACGAATTGAAGATGTCAGAGCCTTGACCATCCACTTCGTCGAAAAACTTTGCAAACGATACAAGCAGGAGTTTAAAGGCTTTGGGGTTGATTTCGATGCTACTCTGTCTGCCTATGACTGGCCCGGCAATATTCGTGAGCTTTTTCAGGTTATAGAGCAAGCCTTTACTAATGCTTTTTCAGCTCCGACTCTTTTTCCCAATCATCTACCGGAACATATTCGCATCTGCCAGATCCGCTCCACCATGTATGCCCCGAATAAACCGGAAGTTCCCGATGTGCTGCCTGAGTGGCGTCTGTTTAAAGATAAAATGGAAGAAGAATATTTGCACAAACTGATGTCTCTCTGTGATGGGAATATATCAGCTGCCAGCCGCCATGCTGACATTTCTCGGACGTATCTTCACAAATTACTCAATAAATATGATCGTGGGGAAGCTGCTTAGGAAACGTATCTTGTCTACCATTCTGAAACTGGAAATGAATATCCATTACCAGAAGCACCGGGCACAACGAAACAAAAGAGTTAAATCCCCCCGTCTGGTGGGGTACTTTTCATATAAAAACTTTTGTCAGTAGGGTGAAACACTATGACAACCCAAGAGTGCATTGGAACAATACTTATTGTTGATGATAGTAAATCTGTCAGGTTTTTTCTATCAGATTTACTCAGCAGTACTGGGTATACACTTATCATAGCTGAGGATGGTCAACAGGGATGGGAGATGCTCCAAAAAGAACGTATTGATATCATTATCTCTGACCTTGAGATGCCGAATCTCAACGGTTTTGAATTCTGCAAGCGTGTGAAAAGCCACCCCGAATATAAAAACACCTATTTCATCCTCCTCTCCACCCGTGAAAGCTCAGATTACAAGGTGCAGGGCCTTGAGTTAGGGGCTGACGATTATATGGGGAAGACTATATCCAAATCCGAGCTGCTGGCCAGGGTGGCAGCAGGTCTGCGTATACGAGCTCTGGAGACTCAACTGGAGAAAGAAAGATTACTGATTTACCAACATGAAAAAATGGCCTCAATCGGCCAGTTGGCTGCAGGAATTGCCCATGGCGTGCATAATCCTCTATTTGCTATCTCTCTCAATTTAAAAAGTCTCGAAGAGTATCTAAAAACGCTGACTACTTATGTTGGAGGCCTGTCCGTAAAAATTAAACCTGATTGCCTAGCTGAAGTTGAAAAGCTGGCTGAAGAATTAGATATCGACTTTATCATCGAGGACAGTGAAGTTCTCCTCCAGGAAGCTTCTGCTTCTACCCAGCAAATTGCAGATATTGTAGCAACATTAAAAGAATCAACAGTGATTAATGAGCAGTCTCGCAAAGAAACAAATATTCATGAGTGTCTGGATGACGCCATTGGTCAGGCAGGTGAAAAAGTACAAAAAACTATCTCTATAAAGAAACAGTTTTCTGATATTCCTTTATATGCGTGTCACTTAGTATTGTTGAATCAGGCCTTTGTACAACTCTTTATTAATGCTTATCAGGCGGTCGACAAGGATGGTGAAGTCGAGATTAAAACGTGGTCTGAGGATAATTGGATTTACATATCCATCTCTGACAACGGTATCGGAATTGCTGAAACAGATATCAAACGAATCTTTGATCCTTTTTTCACAACCAGAGATGTTGGGCAGGGGCCAGGTCTTGGCTTAAGTGTGGCTTACGATACTATTTGTAACAGGCATCAAGGCGATATCTGGGTCAACAGCATACTTGGTCAGCAAACGACTTTTACCATCAAATTACCAATTAACGAGTAGACCGTTTTCGGACGGCATCGGTTCCCGTCTCTCTTTGGCATATTCCTGATAGGGTATGTGTTTCTTGCCAGTATGCGGGGAATCTTTTATCCCTGACAGTACGTCAAATCCCCTTCTCCTCTTTCTCCTCTTTCCCATCAACTGTAAACTATTGCTGACAGTGTTTGTTTTTGTTAACAGCTGACTCCCCGTAAAACAGCTCCTTCTCCCCCGCATCAAAACTAACAGTTTGCTTTTACTAAACAAATAACAGAAACGTGATCTGGCACAATGATTGCTTAATTATATGGAGGAACACTTTCCTCTTGGTCATTTTGGCAATTGAAACCAGCATCGAACTAGACGAGTTACTCACGCTTCGATATCTGTTTGATGATGTTCGCCTTCTTATCCTCCTTGATTGCCTTGAGGAGAAGGCCCTGACCAAGGCGCATCTTTTACGTCCTCGCTTTCTCAACGTCGGAGATTGTAATCCTAAACAGATCTGTGAAGTTATCCGGAAGATGTTGCATGCTACCTTCAGCAATGCACCACTTTCACAGTGAGGCCTGTGATATGACAATGACTACAAATAATCGTGACACAACTCAGCTGCTCAAAACCTGCGCTGAGGAATTGAATAATTTGGGACCTGATACTGAACAGGAATTCCTGGGTATTGGAGAGTCGCTTCATAAACTTGCCGATATTTGTTTTACGATGACTTCTGAGGCAGTGAAACTTACTGCCTTATCCAGTTTTCAAGCTGGAGAAGAGTCAACACAGGATTCCTCATTTATTGAGGAAACACGAACAATTTTTAACGATGTTGGTGAACAGGTACAAACAACAATCAATTCCCTCAATGAAGGGGAACACCTCCTGGTGGCTATTTTAGAAGAGGTCAAGAGGTTAAAAGCGCCTGTTCAGGAATTAGGTGGGATTGGAAAAACCTTCAAAGTCCTGGGAATAAACATCAAAGTTGAAAGTTCGCGGAACGAGAAAACTAGGGAGGGCTTTAAGCTCCTGGCGGAAGAAGTAGCGGATATTTCCAAACTGGTGAAAGAAAATTGTAAGTACTGCAGTGATAAAACCGATGGCGTTGTACACGATATTTCCGCATCAATGCGGTCTCTTAAGGGCAGTAACACACAATATGGCCGTGGTGAAGAACTCATAATTCATAATATCCTGGATGCCCTGAAAGAAGTTGGTGATAAGGCGGAGAGCCTGGCCATGGGAATTAAGGAACGTTCCACTGTTATGACGCAGGGAATTGGTGAAGTGGTTATGGCCATGCAGTTTCACGACATCTCTCGTCAGCAGCTGGAAAATGTTGCCAAAGCACTGCTTGAAAGTAAAGAAAAAGTGCAGATTGGCAGCAATGGAACCCTGTCTGCTGAAAACGAGGTGGATGCCCTGGAAGTGTACGGCATATTAAATATACAGGCTGCCCACCTAAACTCCATCTATGAGCAGATTCTGAGAGCAAAACAACAAATCGAAACAGGATTACGGACAACCATGGAACAGTCCGCTATCCAGGCAGAAGATGCCGGAACGTTGCTAAAAGTAGATGGCAGTGGCAGTAAACAATCCATAGTGAGCAAGCTTGAAGATGAAATTGAAAATATAGTTATTGCACTCAACAGTTCCCTGCAAGTTGTCGGGCATGCTGCCGAGGTAAGTAAGGGAGTGTATGACGACGTCTCAGGGATTGGAGAGTTTGTGCACAAGCTTGAAGGAATTGCTTTTGATGTCAAGATCCTGGCCATTAACGCCATGGTTGAAGCAATCAGAACAGGGGATGCCGGAAGAACGCTTACCGTTCTAGCCCAGGAACTCAGTAATCTTTCAAAAGAGACAAGGATTGGGGCAACTGATTCCATAAAGATGCTGCAAGATATTATGGAACGAACGGAAAAGCAGGTAAAGTTTGCCACTGACCTGAATATGAACCGTGAAGCAATCGATACCATGATTGAACAGGCAAAAACGCTTACCGGAACAATTCTTTCCTCAATGGAAGAAGTCAATGGCCTTGCCAAAAAAATGGGACGTGACAGCCGGGATCTTTCATCTCAAATTAACAAATTGGTTCCAGGCATACGATTTCCCGTAGTTATGGGAGAGAGAATCGAACAAAATTGGCAGATCATTTGTGATGTTATCGAGAATATAGAAGAGAGTTATCCTCAATTTACGCAAGGTAATCCTGAAGTTGAAAAGATGATGGAGAAGCTTTCGCAGAAATATGTGATGGATCGTGAACGATCAATTCATGCCCAGGTAGCCGGCGGAGAATATGTGGCGACCGAATCAGATTCCGACGATTTTGAAATGTTCGGTGATGACGATGGCTTTGAGTTGTTCGATGATGACGCCGGGCAGGAAGCTGACGATACGAAGAAAAAAGAGCAGGAGTTTGACGATAATGTGGAACTTTTTTAGGAGGCTTGCAGATGAAGCATGAGTTCAAAACAGAAAAAACAGAAGAGGGCAGAGAAGGAACCTTAACTCTGTGGGGAGATTTGGATATGAGCAGTGCCAGGGAGAGCAAGGCTGTACTGCTTGAAGCGCTGCAAAGTGTGGATGTTATCCATTTGAACCTCCAGGATGTTAAGACAGCGGATGTCTCCTTGATTCAGCTTATCTGTGCTGCCCATCGTGAATGTACGTCATCTGGAAAAAAAATTACGCTGTACGAACCTGGGGAAGTTGTGGGAGAGCTATTGAGTAAAGCAGGCTATTGCAAACAGTTGGGTTGCCCTGAGGGACTAAAAGGAACTTGTTTATGGGCCAATGCAAAAGTTTCATGTTGATATCAGAATAACAGGAGTGGATTTATGGGAAAGATAATTTCAACCGTGGATGACAGTGCCAGTATTCGCCAGATGGTCACGTTTACGTTAAAGGGCGCAGGGTATGACGTCCATTTGAATTTACAGGATGATGAGACAGCGGATGTCTCCTTGATTCAGCTTATCTGTGCTGCCCAGCGTGAAGGTATGTTTTCTGGAAAAAAACTTACGTTGTACAAACCTGGGGAAGTTGTGGGAGAGCTCTTGAGTAATGCAGGCTATTGCAAACAGTTGAATTGCCCTGAAGAAACAAAGGCAACTTGTTTATGGGCCAAGACACAACTTTCATGTTGATATCAGAATAACAGGAGTGGATTTATGGGAAAGACAATTTTAACCGTGGATGACAGTGCCAGTATTCGCCAGATGGTCACGTTTACGTTAAAGGGCGCAGGATATGACGTTATAGAAGCTGTTGACGGCGTGGATGGCTTGGCCAAGATGGGAAGCAGTGCCGATATTGGAATGGTCATTACTGACTTGAATATGCCCAACCTTGACGGCATAGGCTTTATCAAAAAAGTACGGGCTAACCCAAAGACTAAATTCGTTCCAATTGTGATGTTGACCACTGAGTCGCAGGCAGAGAAAAAACAGGCAGGAAAGTCTGCCGGAGCAACGGGCTGGATTGTAAAACCTTTTAAGCCGGATCAGTTGCTAGGCGTTGTGAAGAAAGTAATGCGTTAGACAGACTATTTAGCTGAATTTTTTAGGCTGTCAGCAGCAGTATTGTTCGATGGTAACCCAATGGCAAAAGTTCAGGTGTAAGGAACAATTATCTTAATTCGAGAAAGATTATGAGCGAAAGTCAAGGTCTTGATGCGGGCAGAGAAGTATTTCTGGAGGAGGCAGCTGAGCTTCTGGAGCAGCTGGAAGCGTCCCTGCTGGAACTAGAAGAGTCCCCAGATGATATAGAACTGGTCGGTAGCGTATTTCGTGCCCTACATACCATTAAAGGATCGGGGGCCATGTTTGGTTTTGACCGGGTATCTGCCTTTACCCATGAGGTTGAAACGGTATTTGATCAGGTGCGATCCGGTGAAATGGCTGCAAGTTCCGAACTCATCGATCTCACTCTGGGAGCAAGGGATATCATCCGGGGAATGCTGGGAGAGGCGACTGAAGGAGGCGATGACGTACCCGAAGAGGATGCGCAGAGGATTGTAACTGCCTTGCAGGATCTGGCAGGATCCCGGAAAAGTGAAGCTGACACATCGGTGCCCACCGCCTCCATAGTAACAGAAGATTCTGCGAAGGATAATGATGAACCGACTCCTCTCAGTACCTGGCGAATTCGTTATAAACCTCCTCTGGATGTATTTGCTAACGGTACAAATCCCTGTCATCTGCTGGAAGAGCTAACAGATCTGGGTGATTGTAATATTGTTGCGCTGAACGACGAGATCCCCACGTTAAGCGAACTTGATCCCGAACAGTTTCATATTGGCTGGGATATCCTCTTAACCACAGATCAGGGAAAAGATGCCATCGAGGATGTCTTTATCTTTGTGGATGATGACTCTGAATTGAAAATTGAGGTGGTAGAGCATCATGACAGTGAAGATGATGAAGATACCGACAAACAGTTTAAACGGCTCGGGGATATTCTGGTTATGCGTGGGGAACTCACTAGGGACCAATTGAACGAGGCCCTGGGGTCGCAAAAATGTATCGGCGAGATCCTTATTGATAAAGGATTGCTTTCAGAAAGTAAAGTCAGCGCTGCTCTCCAGGAACAGGAACACCTAAAAAAGGCCAACAAGACAGTACTGACAAAACAAAAAGCAAGTACTGAATCCAGTATCCGGGTGCCATCATCCAAACTGGATCAACTGGTTAACCTTGTTGGCGAGCTGGTTACTGTTCAGGCCCGTCTCACACAGGAAGCAGATACCCGTAAGGATTCGGAGCTTCTCTTTCTGGCAGAAGAAGTGGAGCGTCTCAGTGCTGAACTCCGGGACAATACCATGAATATCAGAATGGTTCCCATTGGTTCTACGTTCAGTAAATTCAGACGTGTTGTAAGAGATCTGTCCCGTGATCTGGGGCGTCAGGTGGTGATGACCACCGCCGGCGCAGAAACAGAGCTTGATAAGACGGTTATTGAGAAGCTTAACGATCCCATGGTCCATCTGATTCGAAATTCTTTGGATCATGGGGTGGAGCCACCAGAGGTCAGGGTTGCAGAAGGCAAAGATCCGGAAGGATCCATCCATCTTGAAGCTGAACATTCCGGATCTCATGTCATTATTCGGGTAACAGATGATGGTGCAGGGATTGATAAAGAGAAGATTAGAAAGAAAGCTGTTGAACGAAACCTGATGGAAGCGGATGCGGAGATTTCGGATCAGGAACTCTATGGTTTTATCTTCACTGCCGGTTTTTCCACCGCCACCGTGGTCAGCAGCGTTTCGGGCCGGGGAGTGGGTATGGACGTGGTTCGAACTAACATCGAAGAATTACGCGGTTCCATAGATGTGAAAAGCAGCAAAGGAAAAGGAACAACGGTGACCTTAAAGATCCCGCTGACCCTTGCCATCATTGAGGGATTGTTAACTCGTGTGGGAGATGAGCGCTATGTTCTACCTCTCTCTTCCGTTGAGGAATGTGTTGAGCTTGAGGAAGAAGATGCCGGAGCTGAGAGGGGGCGTAACCTTGTGAGTCTTCGCGGGGAACTGGTTCCTTATGTCCACCTAAGACGTCATTTTAATATCCATGGTGAGCGTTCTGAAATGGAGCAGATCGTTGTTACCCGTATGGATGGGCATCGTGTGGGATTTGTGGTTGATGAAGTTATCGGCCAGCATCAGACCGTTATTAAAAACCTTGGCTATCTATACCGGGATATCAAAGAAATTTCAGGGGCTACCATTCTTGGTGACGGTACCCTGGCGCTTATTATCGATGTTTCCAGCCTTATTGAAGAAACACGGGATAAGGAAACAGAGTCAGTCGACATGATTGGCTAGGATTTGGATGAGGAGAAGACAGTATGTCTGAAAAGAAAGAGACGTCAAATAGTTATCGCGGAGGTCAGTTCCTCACCTTCCGCCTGGAGGATGAGATCTTTGGCGTACCCATTGGAACGGTTCGTGAGGTGCTGGATTGTGTGCCGGTAACCAGAGTTCCTGGAGCCGTGGAGTTCTTAAAGGGAGTTATCAATCTTCGCGGAGCCGTAGTGCCTGTTGCTGATATGCGAATCAAGTTTGGTATGCCGGCAACGATGCAGACTGCAGATAGTTGTATCATCGTTGTTGAGGTAGAAGGCTCCGATGAAGAAGGAAAGAAAACAGTGGGAGTGATGGCAGATCAAGTTCTGGAAGTTGCTGATATTGCAGAGCCTGATATGCAGATGCACCCTGATATGGGTACCGGGATTCCTTCACGTTATCTTCGTGGGCTTGGCAAGATTGGGGGGAAATCATTCATGGCCCTTAATATAGATGCCATTATTTCAGATAACATGAAGAAAAGCATACCCCCATCGGAAGGTGAGGGATGAATAGTTGCTTGTAGCAACAGAGGGGGTTGGGTGAATTGCTTGTTGAGAGTGCTTTGATTCAGATGTTGACGTGAGAAATTGTTCTATACCAACAGGTAAATATTTATATGTATAAACTTATTAAGGTTTGCGGAGGATGTTATGGGATTTAAAAATTTGAGTTTACAAGCAAAGATAATGTTGGGCAATTGTGGGCCGCTCCTCCTGTTGGTACTTCTTGGAGCAATTTCCATCAATAGCCTCAATACCCTGGTCAAAAGTAACGGTGCGGTGGAACATACCTATGATGTACTCGAAGAGGCTTCCGAAATAATCAGTTCTGCGGTGGATATGGAAACTGGTATGCGTGGGTACCTGCTTGCAGGAGAAGAAGGGTTTCTGACTCCTTACTCCGAAGGAGAAAAAAAGACTTACTCCATAATGGAGACACTGCAACAAACGGTTAGTGACAACCCTAAACAGGTTACACGACTTGATAAGGCCAGAGACGTTTTGAAGTCATGGCAGGCAGATGTTACTGAGCCAACCATTGCCTTTCGCAGAGAAATAGGTGACGCAAAAACCATGAATGATATGGCAGCCGTAATAGGCGAGGCCAAAGGAAAGGTATATTTTGACAAGTTTCGTAGTCAAATAAACACCTTCATAGATAGGGAAGCTAAGTTGATGGGTGAGCGGCAGGAAGAAGCCGTAAAAGCCACAGCTGACAATGAAACCAATGTCGAACTCCTTGCCCAAACTGCCAAGGCGGTTGAACACACCCACGAGGTGATTGGCACAGCCGAAGAAATCCTAGCAGCAGCTGTTGATATGGAAACCGGTATGCGTGGCTACCTGCTTGCCGGAACAGATGGCTTTCTTGCCCCTTACCGGGCAGGAGCAGAGAGCTTTTCCACGTTGATTGCCTCGTTGTCACAGACTGTCAGTGATAATCCAGCACAGGTAACATTACTTAGTGAGGTTAGAAAGACCATTGCTGATTGGCAAAGTAAGGTAACGGAACCAGCCATTGCCAAACGTAAAACAGCCACCATGGACGAAATCGCCGCATTGGTTGGTCGGGCGAAAGGAAAGGTCTATTTTGACAAGTTTCGCGGTCAAATCGCTACCTTCATCGGCAGAGAACAGAAGTTGATGGATCAGCGAAAAGAATCTGCCAAAACAGCATCCGCTGCTGCTGAGGAAAACAGAAGAATGATCTCTGAAACGACAGCGTCCGTAGAGCATACGCATGCGGTGATTAGTGAGGCAGGTGAAATACTCTCTGCTGCTGTTGACATGGAAACAGGTATGCGTGGATATCTGCTGGCTGGTAGTGAAGATTTCCTTTCTCCTTACACCGGTGGAGCAGAACAGTTTTATCACCTTATTGGCGAGATGAAAAAAACGGTGAGTGATAATCCGGCTCAGGTACTGCTGTTAGGAGAAATGGAAAACACCATTAAAGCCTGGCAGGAGAATGTTACAGAGCCCAATATTGAGCTGCGTAGAAAAATCGGCAATGCCAAAACCATGGATGATATGGCTGACCTGATTGCTGAGGCTAGAGGTAAGAAATATTTCGACGAGTTCCGAAAGATTATGGGTGATTTTGGAAGCGAAGAAAGAGGCTTAATGGATATACGCAAAAAGGATAATATCACCACCGTAAGCCAGGCCAAGCTGATGACCATCGTCTGTGTGCTGGTCGCGCTTGCCATTGGATTACTTATTGCCTTTCTTGTTACCCGAAATATTCGAAAAGCAGTGGGCGGCGAGCCGCAGGCTATTGCTGAAATTGCGATGGAAGTTGCCAAGGGCAACTTGACAATTCAGCTCGATGCTCAGAATAATACAGGAATTCTGGCGGCACTTGTTGAGATGGTTGAACGTTTGAAAGGTATCGTCGCAAATGTCAGCTCTGCCACAGAGAATGTCTCCTCAGGAAGTGTCCAGATGTCGTCATCGGCCCAGCAAATGTCTCAAGGGGCAACGGAGCAGGCAGCATCTGCGGAAGAGATCTCCTCTTCCATGGAAGAAATGGCAGCCAATATTAATCAAAATGCTGATAACGCAGCACAGACCGAAAAAATTGCTCTTAAAACTGCTGCAGATGCAGATGAGGGTGGAAAAGCAGTACAAAATACTGTGCAGGCAATGAAGGATATTGCTGAAAAGATATCCATTATTGAAGAAATCTCCCGCCAGACAAATCTACTGGCATTAAATGCTGCCATTGAGGCAGCAAGAGCCGGTGAACATGGTAAGGGCTTTGCCGTGGTAGCATCAGAGGTTCGTAAACTTGCAGAACGTAGCCAGTCAGCAGCTGCAGAGATTGGTGACTTATCAGCATCCAGTGTTCAGGTGGCAGAACAGGCGGGTAAACTTCTTGACACCATAGCTCCTGACGTGAAAAGAACAGCCGATCTTGTTCAGGAAATCACTGCAGCCAGTAATGAGCAGAGAACAGGTGCCGAGCAGGTCAACAGTGCTATTCAGCAACTTGATCAGGTTATTCAACAGAATGCCAGTGTTGCAGAAGAAATGGCTTCTTCCTCAGAAGAGCTATCAGGCCAGTCCAGTGCCCTTCAACAATCCATGTCTTTTTTCAAGGTTGATGGCGTCCATCACGCAGCGCCAAGTGCTCCGAAAAGAAAGCAAAGGGCATTGCCAACTTCGACTCGTCCAGTTCCGACAAAAGGAAAGAAACAGTCTTCAACGAAGGGGATAGACCTTGATTTTGGTGATGACTCAGCAGGTGCCGATGATCTGGATAAAGATTTTGAACGATTTTGATCATTGAATCAGGGCAGGGGCAGACCATCTGGTCTGTCCCACGGAGAAAAAAATGAGTATTCAGAAACAATACCTTACCCTACGGGTCGGGGAGGCAACATATGGTATCGGCATTCATAAAGTCCGTGAAGTTGTTACCTATGAAACACCCTCCCCCATGCCCAATAGCTCAGGATGCATGACTGGTGTGATCCGCTTGCGCGGTAATGCAGTGCCAGTGTTGGATTTACGTCTAAAATTTGGGTTGCCGGAAATCAAAGCAACCGTTGACACCTGCATAATTATTCTGGAATTAGAGGTGAAACAAACAAAAAGTCTAATAGGAATCACTGCTGATATGGTGCAGCAGGTTGCAGAGTTTGGAAAAGAGGATCTTGAAGAACCTCCATGCCAAACCGATGGCGAATCCGCCGGCTGGATTCAGGCCATGGCTAGGTTTGAAGATGGTTTTGTGATTCTTCTTGATATTGATAAAACGCTAGAACAGGACACCCTGACAACCGTTCATGAAGAAATTTATGATCCCAACGGTGGCCTGGAAAACAATATTACTGAATTACAATTATAGTTTAAAGGGGAACCGAGGAGTCATGAGTAAGAGTCAATATTTTGGTATGGGAAGAGACGTAATTCTGGAGAAGGCAGCTGAACTGCTCGAAGAAGTTAAAGAGTTAAGAAAACAAAGTATCTTCTGATGTCATATACAAAAACTATTTCAAATAACAATACATTTACTAAGGAGATACAAAGATGCTAAAGAACTTAACCCTTTCCCAAAAACTCACTGGTGGCTTCGGGGTAGTCCTGCTATTTCTCATTGTAGTAAGCTCGGTTTCATATGTTACCATCGAGGGTGCCTCAGAGAGTTTTTCAACCTACCGTGGCCTCGCCCGGGATACCAACTTAATGGGCCGAGTTCAGGCCAATATGTTGATGGTACGGATGAACGTAAAGGATTTCATCATCACCGGCAGTGATAAAGATAGAGAGCAGTATGCGGATTTTTTAAAAAAAACGACTGAGTTTATGGAAGAAGCTCGTGGTGAAATTAAGAATCCTGAGCGTGCACGATTGGTCAATACCGCAGATAGTGCCTTGAAAAAATACGGAAAAGGATTTGAAAAAGTAGAAGAAGCTAAAGAAATACGAAATCGTCTGGTCAATGACATTTTGGATGTCAAAGGTCCGTTTATGGAGAACACTCTGACAGAGATTCTTGTATCCGCTGAAAAAGATAGCGACATGTCAGCCTCATTTTATGCCGCCTTATCCATGAAGCATCTGTTACTTGGTCGACTCTATATGACCAAATTCCTTGATGAGAATCACCCAGCACAAGTGGACCGGGTGAACGAAGAGTTTAAGAAGATGCAGACGAATTTAGATGTATTGGATGCAGAATTACAAAATCCTCAACGTCGAAAATGGCTAGCTGCGGTTATTGCTGCAAAAGAAATATATGTTGAAAATTTCAATACGCTTGCAGAAATTATTTTTAATCGTAATGAAGTGATTTCAGGGACCCTGGATACATTAGGACCGGAAATAGCCAAAGCGGTTGAAGACACAAAACTTTCTGTAAAAGAAGAACAGGATATCCTGGGGCCCAAGGCTCAGGCTTCCAATGACCGTGCTATTATCATTTTATTGAGCTTGGCTGCAATTGCCATTGTCTTTGGAGTGCTTGTCGCTGTGTTAATAGTTCGAGGAATTCTCGCCCAACTTGGTAAAGATCCACAGGAAATTGCCCATGTGGCCCAACAACTTGGAAGTGGTAACCTGAATATTACCTTCGATGAAACAAATCTGAGAGGGGTATATAAAGATATTAAAGAAACGGTTGATAATTTGAAAAATGTTGTTGGTAGTGTTCTGGGCTCTGCTGCAAACGTTGCATCCGGAAGTGAGCAATTGAGCTCGTCGTCTCAGGAAATGTCCCAGGGTGCTACAGAACAGGCAGCGTCAGCTGAGGAGATATCATCATCCATGGAAGAGATGGCTGCAAATATTAATCAGAATGCCGACAACTCAGCTCAAACTGAAAAGATAGCACTGAAGACAGCCGACGATGCAGAAGAAGGTGGAAAGGCTGTAAAAGATACCGTTCAGGCAATGAAAGACATAGCCGAAAAAATTTCTATCATTGAAGAAATCTCCAGACAAACAAACTTACTTGCCTTAAATGCTGCCATTGAAGCGGCAAGGGCAGGAGAGCATGGAAAGGGCTTTGCTGTGGTTGCCTCTGAAGTTCGCAAACTAGCCGAGCGCAGTCAGTCGGCGGCGGCGGAAATTGGCGATCTTTCTGCCTCCAGTGTTCAGGTGGCGGAACAGGCCGGGGGCTTGCTGGATACCATTGCTCCGGATGTGCAAAGGACAGCAGATCTGGTTCAAGAAATCACAGCTGCCAGTAACGAACAGCGTACTGGTGCCGACCAGGTCAACACTGCTATCCAACAGCTGGATCAGGTGATTCAGCAAAACGCCAGTGTAGCCGAAGAAATGGCCTCGTCATCCGAGGAGTTATCGGCTCAGGCGCAGATGCTGCAAGAAGTTATGACTTTTTTCAAGATTGATAATGTTCAACAATCGGCATCTGCTGGTGCTGGGCTGCCAAACGCCCGTAAGCAGAGAGCATTGCCGGCCACCTCCCGTCCAGTTCAGGCACGAGGCAAAAGACAGCCGGTAAATAAGGGAATTAATCTAGATTTTGGTGATGATGAAACGGGTTCAGATACGTTGGACAAAGATTTCGAGCGATTCTAGTCTTTGATCAAGGACTGGGGCAGGCCTGCGAGCCTGCCCTCCCCCACTCGTTCGATTGAAGAAGCCCCTTGGTCAGCCATGTGTCACATCCGCCGACTGGGTTCAGGCAATGAAGTAATAATCGCAGAAATTTGTAGGTCAGTAATGGGCGATAAAAAGGGAGAGTGTCTGTATGGGTAAACAAATGGATGAAACAGGTACCATCAAGGGTGGACAGTTTCTCACCTTTCGCTTGGCAGACGAAATTTTTGGAGTTCCCATTGAGATGGTACGGGAAGTCCTGGATTATGTCCCGGTTGCCAGAGTCCCCGGATCTGTTGGATTTTTGAAGGGCGTTGTTAACCTCCGTGGAGCGGTAGTTCCGGTTGCTGATATTCGTATTCGTTTTGCAATGAAAGCCACGGTCAACACTGAAGATACCTGTATTATAGTAATGGAAGTTGAAGCCTCAGATGAGGAAGAATCAATTTCGGTGGGAGTATTGGCCGATCAGGTTTTGGAGGTTGCTGATATTGCCAATGCAGATATGCAGTCGCATCCTGAAATGGGGACCGGAGTTCCCCCCAGATATCTTCGTGGTTTGGGAAAGGTTGGCGAAAAGTTTTTTATGATACTTGATGTCGACGCGGCCATTCGTGATAGTGTCGATGGATATGCGCCCCCTGAAATATCGTGAACGAATGCAGCTGATCGTATTAAGGAGATCAATTGCAGGAAGAAATGATCTTGTATAGGATGCAGTGAATAAACAGGTTGCCCTTGATGAAAGACTAAGGACATCTTCAAATAGTTAGGAAGTCGTTCGTTGAACGGAGGAATATATGAGTAGTCTTGAACAATATCTCACGTTACGAATAGGTGAGGCGATCTACGGCATCAGCGTAGGGAAAGTTCGTGAAGTTGTGTCATACACCCCCCCTACTCCCATGCCCAACAGTTCGCCTTGCATGATTGGAGTTATAAAACTGCGTGGTAGTGCGGTACCGGTACTTGATTTGCGTTTAAAGTTTGGGCTCTCAGAAACCGTGGCCACTGTTGATACCTGTATAATTATTCTGGAGTTAGTAGAGGGTGATGGTAAACATACTTTAATAGGAATTACCGCAGATATGGTACAGCAGGTGGCTGAATTTGAAGAAGAAGATCTGGAACCACCCCCACAGCTGGCTGATGGAAGCTCTGCCGATTGGATCAAAGCCATGGCCAGGTTTGAAGAGGGTTTTGTGATCATCTTGAATATAGAAGAGACTTTGGGGAAAGATATGCTGACCACTGTTGACAGCCATATCCCCGTTGATGAGGAGTAGGTAACGGTGGAAACGGAATCACTATTTACTCAGCAATTAAGCAATGCCGACTTTGAATTGATTTGCAATCGGGTCTATGATTATTGCGGTATCAATATATCTTCGACTAAAAAACAGATGGTTGAAGGGCGTCTGCGCAAGAGGGTGAGAGCGCTGGGGTTACCTTCTTTTGCAAAATATTGCACTTCTGTTTTTAATAATAGTAGCTTTCAGGGTGAGTTTATTCACCTTGTTGATGCCATTACCACCAATAAGACCGAGTTTTTTCGTGAACCAGCACACTTCGCGTATCTGACAAACGAGTTGTTACCAGCTCTGCACCTTGGCAAATCTCCACTGCAGCGACCTTTACGTATATGGAGCTCTGCCTGTTCGACCGGCCAGGAGCCTTACAGCCTTGCCATGGAGCTTGCAGAATTTAAACGATCATATGCTGATTTTGATTTTCGGGTACAGGCCACTGATATTTGTACCCAGGTGTTGAATATTGCTAGCAAGGCTATATACAGTGATGAGCTTGCCGGAGACATTCCTGTGAATTATCAAAAACAGTATCTGTTAAAGAGCCGGGATGCTTCTAGCAGGTTGATGAGAATTTCTCCTGAGATTCGTCGGTGTGTGAAGTTTTGCAGATTAAATCTCAATGATAACGATTATGGTATAAAGGGAAAAATGGATATTATTTTTTGTCGTAATGTTATTATCTATTTTGATGCCAGGACGCAGGAAGCAATTCTTAAACGCCTGGCATTGTGCCTGCGGATAGGGGGTTATCTTTTTTTAGGACACTCGGAAACTATTCATGGCATGACGTTACCGGTACGTGCAATAGCGCCTACTATTTATGAAAGAATATAAACCACATCATTTTCCAAAATGCCCTCCTGCCTACACAGACAATACTGTGTACCTCTATCCTGGAGATTATCATTTCGCCAAAAAACCAACGTTGATTCATACCATTCTTGGTTCTTGCATTTCTGTGATTATGTATGACAAGGCACATCTGTATGGTGCCATGTGTCATGCCGTTTTGGATTCGGCAGCTACTTCACCAAATGAGGATGGTGCTGCTCAATGTTATAAATATATGGACTGCGTTCTGGATGAAATGATAAGTGCTTTTTCAGAACACGGCGTGTCAATATCGAGTTTGGTTGCAAAAGTCTTTGGGGGGGCCCAGATGCTGCTTGAGCATGAAAAAATGATGGCTGGTTCCCACCGTGCTGGTGTGGGCGAAAAAAATGCACGAATGGCTGTAACATTATTAAAAGAGTATGGTTGTAGAGTCGTTGCGAAGGATATTGGTGGGTACCAGGGAAGAAAGATATATTTTATTTCCCATAGTGGAGAAGTCTTTTTAAAGCGTCTTCGGAAGATGTAAAAACTCCACAGTACTTCACCTCCAAATAGTTACCTCGTTAGTGGAACAAATGTGTATATGATCTGGGCAGTGCAACTGTCAGGTATGGAGCACTGGTAAGCTGTTCGCAGAACAGGCTTGTACAAACATGGATTGTTATCAAGAGAGCATGTGATTCTGGGAGAAAATATGGGACTCAAAATTTTGGTTGTTGATGATTCTGCAGTGGTTCGTCAAACCTTATCTCAAATACTGTTATCCGCACCTGATATAGAGGAAGTCGTGACCGCACAGGATCCCTACGTTGCTGCAAGTAGGTTGAAAACCTTTGTTCCCGATGTAATCACCCTAGATGTTGAAATGCCACGTATGGATGGTTTAAGTTTCTTGAAGAAACTGATGTCTCAGCATCCCATTCCAGTGGTGATGTGCTCTAGTTTAACTGAAACAAACTCTGAAACAGCGTTACGGGCAATGGAGTATGGAGCCGTTGATATTATTCAGAAACCGAGAATGGGCACTAAACAGTTTCTCGATGAATCTTCGGTGCTTATCTGTGATGCAGTACGGGCAGCTGCGGATGTTCGTCCGAAGCGTATCAGTCCCTCAAAGACAAGAGAAGTGGCAGCAAAACTTAATGCTGACGTTATGCTGGCAAAGGCCTCAAGCAAAGCAATGGTCCAGACCACCGAGACGGTGGTTGCCGTTGGTGCTTCAACGGGTGGTACCGAAGCACTGCGGGTCTTTGTGGAGATGCTTCCCGGCGATTTTCCCGGCGTGCTAATCGTGCAGCACATGCCCGAACATTTCACGACCTCTTTTGCAGAACGACTCAACAGTTTAAGCAACATGACAGTGAAAGAGGCCGCTGACGGGGATACCGTCCTGCCGGGCCGTGTATTACTAGCACCGGGGAACAAACATATGCTTCTGCAACGGAGCGGCGCTCGTTATTTTGTGAAAGTTACAGATGGTCCACTAGTTAGCCGTCATCGTCCGTCGGTAGATGTGCTCTTTCGTTCTGCCGCCAGGTATGCTGGAGGCAATGCTGTGGGAGTAATCATGACAGGAATGGGAGATGATGGTGCTAAGGGTATGCTGGAAATGAAGGAGGCGGGAGCTTCCACCATTGCTCAGGATGAAAAAAGTTGTGTGGTTTTTGGTATGCCCAAAGTTGCCATTGAACTTGGCGGAGTGGATCATGTGATGCCACTTGAAAAAATTGCCCAGACAGTGGCTAGTCTCTGTTATTGAGGATAATACAAAAAAATGTCCACAACTTCTATTCTTATCGTTGATGCCCAGGCAAGTGAGAGAACCTACACCAGGAACCTTCTCGCTCCCGTTGGAGCCAGTTTTTGTGAAGCTGAAAATGGTCAGGTTGCACTTGATCAGCTCCAGAAACACAGTTTCGATCTTGTTATTGCGGCTTATCAGATGCCGGTCATGGATGGTCTCTCTTTTTGTAAAAAGCTGAAAGAAGATAAGGCAAATCGTTCTATTCCGGTGGTCATATTAAGTGATTTCAACTCGACCGATTTTGTCAATAATGGTTTTGACGCTGGTGCTAATGCCTATATCAGTAAGGCCGATGCTCACGAACAATTGTTGCCGGTTGTGAAAAAAATTATTGAAAAAGTACAGTTTAAAAAGAACAAAACGATACTGATAGTTGACGATGATCCGCATATCGCAGCCATGTTGAGCAGAGCATTGAATCGTGATGGTTTCCAAACAGCCGAGGCGGAGAATGGCCTTGAAGCTTTAGAGTATATGCTGAATCATGAAGTTAATCTCATTCTCAGTGATGTAGATATGCCAAAGATGGATGGGTTGGATCTTTGTCTGGCCGTCAAAGCAGATCCTGCGCTTGCATCCATTCCTTTTGTAGTGATGAGCGGTAATGCTGAACATGCAAAGATGATGCGTATGATGCAGTACGGCGCTGTGAGTTATTTTACCAAGCCATTCAATATTACAGAATTTATCATCTTTATTGATAAGATTTTCTCTGATCACTATTTGCTCCTTTTAAAAGATAAGGAGTTGCTGCTAAAGGAACAGGAGTACTTTCTCGCCACCATTACCAGCCTTGTTTCAGCACTCGAAGCCAAAGATATCTATACTCGTGGCCATTCAGAATCTGTTGCCTCAATTTGCAAAGGTATGTTGGCTTTAACTGGCGCTGGTGTTGCAGAAATCTCACGTATTGAGGTTGGTGCCAGACTGCATGATATTGGTAAAATCGGGGTGAAGGACAGTGTCTTACTCAAACCAGGAAAGTTGACTGCCGAAGAATATGACCATATTAAACTCCACCCCACAGTTGGCGCAAATATCTTAAAACCACTGACCAGCCTTGATGATATCCTCACAATCGTAACACAACATCATGAGCGCTGGGATGGGAAGGGCTATCCGGCCGGATTAAAGGGTGAGGAAATTACTTTTTGGGCAAGAATTACTGCAGTGGCAGATGCCTTTGATGCAATGACCAGCGATCGCCCATATCGTGATGGGATGCCCCGTTCCAAGGCTCAACAAATCATAGTCAATGAAAGTGGCAGCCAATTTTGTCCCGATTGCGTTGACCTTTTTTTGCAATGGTTTCATTGATACTCTTTGTGCACACAATCGCTTCGTTTCAGGAGAGCATCGGAATGTAACAAGATACTGGGTATCTATAAATAATTGCGGGGGAGCAGAGGATGGGATTAATTGTCTGGGGGGATGCATATAATGTCGATGTTGAGGAAATTGATAAGCAGCACAAGGAACTGGTAACCATCATCAATGACCTTTACGAGGCTATTCAGAAGAATGAAACAGGAAATATCTTAAATGAGAGTATTCCAAAGTTGGTACGGTACACCCAGGAACATTTTGCAACCGAAGAAAATTACATGATTCAGTACGATTACCCGGAATTCCAGGACCACAAACAGCAGCATCAGACCTTTATTAACGAGGTAACCTGTCTTGTAGAAGAGTTCCAGGAAGGGAGGAAAATTCTCAATATCAACCTTTTTTCCTTTCTTAAAGATTGGCTGCTGAATCATATTGCCTATACGGATAAGAAACTTGGGAATTATCTCAATATAAATATGCCAGCGAAGAGCTTATAAAAAGGTCACAAGGATATCTATGAGCGAGATAACACTACTTATCGTTGACGATGAACAGGCAATCATCACTTTGTTTAGAAGGCGGTTGGAAAAACAGTTCAGCAGGATTGTCGCCGCTACCTCTGGAGAGATGGCACTGGTGATTCTCAAGGATCTTAAGATTGATGTACTTATCACGGATGTGAACATGTCCGGCATAGATGGTTGTGAACTCGTTACCAGAGCCATAAAGATACAACCCATGCTCCAGTCCATTGTCATAACCGGGCAAGGGGGGAACGAAATAGCAATCGGTGCCATGAGTGCCGGAGCCTCCAACTATCTGCAAAAACCGATTAATCATTCAGAGTTAACTATTGCCATCAAACAATGTCTGGAAAAGCGGAATTTGTTACTGGATCGGCAAAAGAATCAAAAACAATTGGCCCAGTATCGTGATCATCTGGAAGAGTTGGTTGCAAAGCGTACCTTGGACTTAACTGCAGCAAATTATAAATTACACAAAGAGATTGAAGAGCGGAAAAGTCTGGAGCTGTCTCTCCGAAAAAGCACGGAACTTGCAGAAAACGCCAACAGGGTGACAAGTGAATTTCTGGCAAATATGAATCACGAAATTCGCACACCAATGACCAGTGCCATAGGGTTGTTGGGGCTTGTTCTGGAAACGGAACTCCTTCCCAAACAGAAAAAATACCTGACCATGGCCCGGATCTCGATCCATGCTATTCACAATCTCCTTAATGATATTCTTGATTATTCTAAAATAGAAGCGGGACGCTTGAATATGGAATCCATTCCCTTTAGTCCCGCCGAGATCATTGCCTCAGTTGTGGATCTGCAATATCTTCACGCAGAGGAGCAAGCCAGTCCCCTGACCAGTTACATTGCTGATGACGTGCCTGCTTCTGTACTTGGTGATCCCAATCGCCTGCGTCAGATCATCCTGAATCTGGTTTCCAATGCAATCAAAGCGACTCGCTTTGGTGAGATCTCCATAGAATGTAAGTGTGCCGTTCAGGAAACCCGGGACTCCACTGCAGCACAGCAAGCTGTCACGCTACATATTTTTGTCAAAGATACTGGAAAAGGTATTAACAAAGACACCTTGCAACAGATAGTAGAAATTTTTTCCCAGGAGGATACCGCAGCACCTCAGGAATCCGGAACCATTGGCCTTGGGCTGAATATCTGCAGTAAACTTGTCTCCAAGATGGGTGGGCATATTTGGGTGGAAAGTACCCCTGAACTGGGGGCTACGTTCCACTTTACCGCCAGGTTTGACTGTACGCCGGTCAAGCAAAAAGCAGAAAAAACAATCCGACATCATGCTCCCCTGTCGATATTGGTGGCAGAGGATAATCGGGATGTGCAATTGATTCTTCAGGAGTTGCTTGAGTATGAAGGATATATGGTTTCTCAAGCTTTTGACGGTGTAACAGCGTGTCAAAAAATTACCGGAAAAAAGTATGATGTGGTACTTTTGGATTTGAACATGCCGGAAATGGATGGCTTCGAGGTTGCCAAAGAGATTCGTAGGCGTGAAAAAAATGATGCTCTGAAAGTCGGAGAAAATCTTAAGATTATAGCTTTAACTGGATTTACAGACGAAGAATCCCAACAAAAATGTCGGGATGCCGGTATGGATGGTTTTTTGAATAAGCCTTTTACTCAAGAAGAACTTGTCGCAAAAATTAAGGAATATGTCCCTGTCCAGGAATTTCCTCCACCTATGACATTGGAGGGAGACATTTTTGATGAAGAGATTGCCCTGGAAAATGTTTCTGGCGATCAAGAGCTTTTGGCTGAACAAATGAAAGAGTTTTTCCACAAGGCCTCGCATTGTCTCAAGTTGTTAGGAAACGCAGTTGCAGGTGAAAATGTCCTTGTCTTAGAGGAGGAAATCCAGAATGTCAAGGATCTAGCAATAAAGATGGGGGCAATTTCTTTTGCCGATGAACTTTTCAGTCTGCTCATGGAACTAAGAAAAACGCAGGGTGTTAATGATGACATTTGTAAACAGATTGACGGCCTGGAGGCCGAGTTTCATGCCTTTAAAAGGGTCGTAGTGGAACGCAACAAAACAGTGTAAAACCTCCAAACAAACGACGTTGATGAACAAGTAAAAAAAAGGAGCAAACATATGGCAGAAGAAAACGCAGGTACACTAAGGATTTTAATAGTAGAAGACGATTTTATGGTCAGGCAGGTTATTCGGGGCATATTGGAACCCTTTGGCGCCTGTGACGTCGTGGTAAATGGTGAAGAAGCCTTACAGGCCTTTCGCATTGCCTGGCGCAAGAAGCAGCCCTACGATCTTATCTGTATGGACATTATGATGCCGGTTATGGATGGGCACCAGGCCCTGGTTGAAATCCGTCAAGTGGAGAAGAGCCTGGGAATCTTTGGCAAAGATGAGGTGAAGGCCATTATGATTTCAGCTTTGGATGATGCACGAACGGTGGTACAGGCATATGCAAAAGGGGGAGCCACCTCCTATATTGTTAAGCCAATTGAGAAAGAACGTTTGATTAATGAAATCCGAGACATTGGTTTAATAGATTAGTCAAACTTTGTTGTACATTGACCAGCCCTGAGAGAATGGAAAACGAAAAGGATTTATTTGCAGCTTGCCGTCTCCTGTTTGGCGAAGAGATCGTTATCTCCTGGGAATTTCTCGGCTATCTGAGAGAGGAAGGTATCGCTGGTGCTTTCAGGAAAAAATCCCTGGAGTTGCATCCGGACAGGTCTCTATTTTCAGGACTCTCAAGCGCTGAGGCCCAGAGTCAGTTTGTTTTGCTACAAAATTCCTGCCAAATTTTGCGTCAATACGTGAACGCACGACAGGCCCGGTGCTCGACAGCTCATCTCAATGAGGAATCAGGTACAAAAAGTGACAGGGTTTATGGCAAGGTGCTGCCCGAGAAACAGTTACTTTTTGGCCGTTTTCTCTACCATACAGGCCTGATTGATTTCCAACAGATTGTGCAGGCGTTGGCTTGGCAGAAATCGGGACGGCGCAGAATTGGTGAGCTTGCAGTAACGCTTGGCTATCTCAAACAAAGTTCTGTTCAAGTAATATTGAATCGATCGCATGGTAAGCGCAAGTTTGGTCTAACAGCCTGGGAATTGGGTCTGTTAAGCCAGGATGAAATACAAAAATTATTACAATACCAGAGACGTCAGCAAAAAAAGATTGGTCAATTCTTTGTGGAACAGGGAGTGATTAACAGAGTAGAGCTTGATATACTCCTTTCAAGATGGAAAGCGCATAACAGGCAGGTTCAGTCTATTGTTGATGGAGGAAAACGAATGAGTACAGATGAACGAAGAAAAAACAGCAGGGTTCCCTTCTGCACAACCGTGGATTTGAGCTTTGGTGATGCATCGTTTGCAGATTGTGCAACAGAGAATCTTTCCACTCAGGGGGTTTTTGTGGATAATATCCCCCATCGAAGCTTAGGGGATGGTTGTCATGTCACCTTAAAGCTGACTGGAAGCTCTGCAAATATCACCCTGTCTATACAAGCCGAAGTTGTTCGGCTGACAAAGGATGGCGTTGGCCTGCACTTCACAGATATCGATCTTGACAGTTATTCCCATCTTCGTCAAATCATTTATTATAACAGTGAAAATATTGAGACAACAGACGAAGTACTTCAATGAGGAAATCGTTATTTAGCGGTCAGAACATGGGCAAGTAATCCCGAACTGACAACGAATTTGGGGATAATCTGGAGCCGAACATGACGGATACCCCGTGCCTGTGCAGGAATAATATCGAGTTGCTCTAATATTCCCTCGCTGATTCTGTTTAATACGGCACCACAGCCGCAGATCTTGTCTTCAGGGTCTCAAGGTCATGAAACTCCTCTGCCTCAACCTCCTCAGTTACCGACTCGGGCATTTCAAACAGAGATAATTGCAGGCTGTCATTCTAAGGCGTTGCAACCCGAACTATAGATCCTACCTCATCATAAAAAACAGTCATCTTTTTCATTTTACGATAGCGAAGTATATCTTCTTCAGCCACATGAAAAAACTCGCTGCTTTCTCGAACAGGTAAACATGTATCCGCATGGACCGAAGCCTCTTTTTTGGAGAAATATTTATTTCCCTTTGACCAGGCAAAGGTCACCACCAGCATATTGGCAATAATAATAAGATACCAATAGGACGTGATTGTTTTGTATTCTTTGTACCCTTCAAGAAGGATCAGGTGCTGGTTAAAAAACGTGTAGGCAATGTACCAGATACCAAAGGTAAGAGCAGGGAGGGCAAGGTACAACCAGCCTAAGAGCATAATAACTTTCAGACTGTTATCAATGTATTTCTGCTGAAGGCTTCGTTTACTTGGCCTGTCAATAATCAATGATTTCATTATCGTATCCCCCTGTCAGGACTTTTCCAGATAGCACGTTGTCCCTGCTTCTTGAAGAGTGCTCGTGGCGCACCAGCTACCATCGTTGCAGTGTTAATCATCCAGTAAAACATCGGGTACCAGATCATCCAGAAGTAATATTTTAGTAGATCTTTCTCATAGCGGGAATCGATAATCAAACTGACGACAAACTGTAAAAGGGCCGTCAGGATAATCAGTACGCCGGACCATCCGGGAAGAATGGAGTGGATAAAAATAGAGTCCGGAACAGTAATAAATTGCTCGACTATCCAGATAAAGAGGATGGCTGCCATCAGGAAACTCCAAAATACACTGAGCAAATACTCATAGAATATGGGCCACATGGCTCGTGATTGGAATTTGAATAGATGTCGGAAGTAGCGCCTCATAACCTCAGCCCCTCCTTGTGCCCAGCGGATACGTTGCTTCCATAGCCCTCGAAATGTTTCCGGCATGAGAATCCAGCACAGTGCGTTGGGCTCGTATCGAATCTGCCAGTTGTCAAGCTGCAGGCGCCAGCTGACATCGATGTCTTCGGTGATCATATCATTACTCCAGTAGCCTATCTGGTGCAGTGCTGTTTTTCGAAAGGCAACAATGACTCCTGAAGCAGTGAAAATACGACCATAGATTCGTTGAGCCCGTTTGATCATGCCTATAATCGAGGAAAATTCACCTACTTGTATTTTCCCTAAAAGGGAGGTGCGGTTTCGAATACGTGGGTTGCCGGTGACCGCTCCCACCTCCTGACTCTGCATAAAATGTCTGGTGATCCAACGGGTGGCATGGGGATCAAGGAGGGCATCACCATCCACACAGAGAAGATATTCAGCATTGGCCATGAGCGCAGCACTGTTCAGTGCCATAGCTTTACCTTGATTGGATGCCAGATGAATCACACGCAATTTTTCATGTGTGTCACAAAGTTCATCGAGGATATCCCCGGTGTTATCTGTACTGCCGTCATTAATGGCAATGACTTCAAAATCTGAGTATTCCTGTGCCAGAAGAAAATCGATTGTATCACGAACGTTTCCCCCTTCATTATGACAGGGAACGAGCAGTGATACCGGCGGCTCATAGTCCATCACCGGCGGATTATCAGGACGCCTTCCTGTTATATTCTCCCAGTGACATCTGTAGTAGAGCCCTCCTATCATCCAGAAGAAAGCCATAAAGAACGGGTAATAAAAGGCGAAAGAGAGAATGGCCCCAATAATTGGGTGGTATTCTGTAAACATGGTTTTCTTTATTTCCTCCGATAAGGAAATGCCTGAAGAGAAAAAATGGCTCTGATGGTTTCAAGGTCGGGCTGGTTTTCATGGAAATTGTCAGGGTAATAGCCGATTTTGTTAATCCCGTTTTGCAGCAGGTAGCGTATCTGACGGGCCAAGACGGTATCCTGAACTGGTTGTCCTGTTTCCCAGTCTTTTGCCTGCAACTCGAAGAGGATCTTACTTATGTTTGGCATGGCAGGTTTTTTGGGGTCAAAAGGTGGAATACGGTTTTTGACTATGTGAAGAAGACCGGCTAGCCATTTTTCAGGATTATTGGCCCGCTCCATATAAGGCATGGCCATGATGGCTGTGGTATCGTAATGCGCTACGAATTTGTCCAGATTCTGTGCAAACCATTGTTCGCTGGCAGGTTCAAGAACTGGTCTTGCGTACATGTTTCGGGCAGTTTTTACGTCCGGTTGATACCTACGTATGGTATCGGTGAGCTCTTTGGTGAAATTGATAAGATAATCTGTTTTAATTTCAGCAAGGCGTTGCGCAAGGTCTGGATCGGATGTTAAATCTTCAACAAGACCTATGATTCCCTGCTCTTTGTAGAACTCCCTGGCAGCTTCGCTGAAATCTTCAAAGTCAGTTAAATACGCATCATCATGGAAGAGTATTCCATAGAATTGTGAATATCGGCCAAGATCTGCGTAGATCTCGTTTATGATTTTCCGTGCTTTTGCATTAAAAGGAGAGAGGCGTCGGTAAGATGCGGTGGTGTTACGGATCTTACCTTCCTTATACTCTTTTACTCCCAATTGACTGAATATTTCACTTCCCAGATCAAAGGCCAAAACGGGCATCCAGGCATACACTTTCACACCAGCCCTTGTTCGTAACTGCCAGGCCACACGATTAAAGAGGTCGGCACGCACGGGTAAATGGCGATTGGGAAAGTAGAGTGCATCGGCATTTCCGTCACCATCAGGATCGGCAAAGGCCTGCAGATAGACAGTGCTGATATTAAATTTTTTAATCCTATCGAGAAGAGCATCAAGGTTTCTTTTCTGTTGTTCTGGATTCTGGTCATACACATAATCCAGATCAACATGAATCATCCGTTCCGGTTCTGGCAGAGGGGTTTGGTTCAGCATATAAGCAAAATCGCTTACATCCGGATTGGCTTCTATGAGTTTTCTATCGATCGTCTGTAGATTTGTGATTTGGTTGTGGTTTTCATCGCCCAGAAGTAGGTTAGTCTCCATACCTAGAGTTGCTGCAATTTCTTGAGTTTCCTTGTTGTACGCACCATATGGCCAGACCATTATCCGAGGTCTTTTTCCTGTTTTTGCTTCAATAAGATCCGAATTTCTGGCAAGATCCGTACGGATACGATTGCGATACTCGTTATCCGTTTCATATTGCCTTGTCGCACTATCATATTCCCTAGTGGTTGCTGCTGGTTGCGTGTTTTTTTGTGGGTTCCCCAAAATACCTTTATGCAGGTTATAACTATGTGAGGCAAATTCAATCAGCCCAGAGTCCTGCATCTCTTGAATTTGCGGCCAGCTGAGAAAACCACTTCGTAATAGCTCCTCATCTCCGTACTGTACCTGTTTTCCATCTGCTACCTCGAGCCAACTACCGACAAGTGCAAATACTGCTGGATAGTTATACAGTCTGAGTAGAGGGTAAATAGTTGCATAGAAGCTCAGGTAACCATCATCAAAACTCAATAGCACTGCTTTTTCAGGTAAGGACTTTGTTCCTTTTTGGGAAGCAAGTAAATCATCAATGCTGATGGGATGAAATCCATTTTCAGACAACCACTCAAATTGGCCTAACAGATTTTGAGAATCAAGAGCGAACTGATCCGGGCTCATATCTCCCTGACGTATTTCTCTTACTCCGTGGTAACAAATCGCATCAAATTGATCAGTGGCATTGCTTTGTCCTGCTTGAAAAAGGAGGAATAAAGGCAGAAAAAACCTGATAAGAAAGCTGTTATAGTTCATTAAAATATCCACCCTAAAGACGCAAACCCAGCTATCCGATTTTCCTGATCACCATCATAATAATTAGAACTCCACTTGAATCCATAAGTGAAATTCAATGATTCATCTATCTCCCACTTATGCTGATATGCCAAAGCGTAGGTCGATTCGCTCCCATAATATTCCTGTTCATATCGTCCCCAGCTGAGTTCCAGGTTCTGAGTGAATTTTCTGTCGTAATAGTAGTATGTCAGCCAGTCAGTGCTAAGGCTGAGATTGTACGAACTGTCTTGTTCCGGGTTAAAATAAGGGCCACCTGCCTTACTGTTGCTGCTCTGATATATAGAAGGAACAAGATCAATCCGTAGCCTGGGAAGGTTCAGTAGCCGTTGTTGTACGGAAAGTGACCAGCTGTTTCTTCTGTTGCCATCAGAGAAATCAAGAAATTCATACGATGCTGCAAAATTCGTTAATTCATGGAGACGATACTGGGCTCCTGCTTTATATCCCGGTCCACTGATTCCATGAAAATATGCCCGCACTGGAATATTTATACTGAATGAATCATACCCCAGGGTGAATTGTAATTGGTCGCTGATCTCATGTTGACTCTGAAGTGAGAGGCCTATATCATTTTCTCCAGCATAGCTTCCGCTGATTTCAGCAGAAACTAGGTTTCGATTCCATTTATACTCTGTTCCAGCACCAAGCCGTTCATAGCGACCAGTCCCTTCATTGAAATCAGCTGTTGTGTAATATTGATGAATAAAAGGGCGCAGACCGTTTCCGTAAAGTTTGTCGTAGAGCATGGACTCAAGAGTGAAATCGGAACTTCCGTAGTCACTTTGATCAGAATCAGACTTCCCTCCATTTGCCCAGAGCAGAAATTGTCGTTTGTGCATGCGTTGCCACTCACGATCGAATTTTTTGACCGATTTATTATCCGGGTATTCGTGGAGTAACTCGGACCATATTTTATCTGCCTCTGTAAAATGATACATCTCAAAGAGTGATAACGCCTTGCTGATTTTGAGGGCTATGAGTTCAGAGTCAATGGTAGTGGCTATGGAGACTGTTTCGTATGCCTTTTTCGGCCAGCCGCGCCATCGATATGTTTCTGCCAGTTTAGACAATATCTCGGCATTATAAGGGGCTGTTTTTGACATTTTCTCAAGCGCTTCCTGAGCTCCTGCCAAATCATTTGCATAGGCTTTTCCCGTTGCCAGAAGAAGAGCAGTATCCAATTTTTCATTGTTCTGTTTGACTATAACGCCACTGTTATCTTTGCGCCAAAGGGGCGTAGCCGCATCGAGGGTTTCGGCAAGTTCCAGACCCTTTTGAAAATCACCATTATCAAAATATGCCCAGAAAAGCCCTTCATGGAAAGCATAACTCTGGGGATTTTTTTGGAGCAAATCGAGGTACAACTTCTTGGCTTCACCGGGTTGGTGTTTGTCGAGATAGGCTCCTGCAACATTGGACAGGACATAATCCGGGAAGGTGTAACTCTCAGAGTATAATAATACATACCGGTCAAGCACCTCCTGCGTAAAACCTCGCTGATGAAGTGCGACAATATAATCCATCTGAAGACGGTTCAGGTTGTAGTCATATCCTTTTGGCTCACGTACGCTGATTGCTTCTTGTAACTGCCGTAGAATCACGTCGACCAGATTTTCCTGTTTTTCCGACTCAGCTAAAGTATAGCCTGACCAGCGTAATTGGAATGCTTTGATATCAGTTGAAATCTTATCCGTCTCTGCCTGACTGAGCAGCGTGGGGTCGGTTTTCAGCCACTCTAATGCTTTAAAAGGTGCTCCTGCATAAAACAGATTCAAAATCATGTAGCGTTTAGCTGCCCTGTTCTCCGAATTGGATTCATACAGTTGCAGGTATATAAATGCAGCTCTTGGATAATCTTTTTTGATTGTAAAATAGAGGGCGACACTGTTGAGCAAAGCGTCACTTCTGTTTCCTTGTATATACAGAGGATAGAGTATTTTTTTGGCTTTATCAAATTCATGGGCTTTTAGATATTGGCGAGCTTCTGTAATGATTTCTTCTTGAGACTGTTTGGCTGGCGCTTTCCGGATTTGTTTTATTACTACCGGTTTGATATGAATGGATGTTTGGTTTCTGCTAATAGCTTTGAGTGGTGGCTTGAGTTTTGGGGATAGCTTGTTGGTCGATTGAGGAGCCTTGGCAAGCAGTTCCTTATGAATATCTTTTTCTCCCAGTTGTTTACTGCTCTTGATAAGTGCATCAAACTCAAATTCAGGTGCCTGTTCAATTGTGACCAGAGGCAATAGGGCTAGAGCTTGCCGGGGCTGATTGTTTCTATACAAGGCATTAATATAGTCAGCCAGTATGTTTTGGTCCTCAGGGTGTTTTGTATGAAGTGCTTTAAGTATACTCAGGGATGTTTGATTCATCCCGATACTTTCAGTCATCGCAGCTATTTCAAGAAAGCTTTTGCCGGCGATATTTGCAGGTGTACCTGGTGGGATAACGGGATATTTATTGATGTATATCTGTATGAGTCTGTTTAGGGGCTGAACTTCATGCTCCTTTTCTGCTGCACTTATCAGGGCGCGTAAAACGTATTCCGGAGTTTCTTTTAGATTCAGAAAGCGTGACTCCTGCAGGGCTGTTTGGTACCGTTTATCCCAGATCAGGATAGTGATATAGTCGTTGAAGACGCCGTAGTTATCCGGCTCCAGCTTGAGGAGACGTTCAAGGCTGACTATTGCACTGTTAAGATCTCCGTCCCTGGCAGTTTGCACTGCACGTTCTCTGGCTGCGTTATATTCTTCATGCGTGTATAAACGCAGTCCATAAACGGAACATGGAAACGCAAGCAGGAGTTGAAAGATAAGAAGAATTTTAAAAAAATCTCTCATAGTTTTCTAGAAAACAAAAGAATAAAGTATTGCATACAGTCAAAATGCCATCAGGACAGTAGGTTACTTTATTCCCTACTTAAATTGCACGAACAAAAAAATGCTATAAAGGCGGCGGTATAATGGGTATATGGTGCACTGAAGGTGATATCCAAGGCACGCAGGGGGTATGATATGACCGCCAATAAGAATATCCACCGCCCATCGGACAACATCTCCGTGCTATTCTGGCGCTCCTTGATAAATACCATCCCAAGTTTGAGGTCCAGATCATTGGCCAACTCGGCCAACTTTTCCATGTCAAAACCGACTAACTTGTCTTCACCATTTCGAAAGACAAGGGGAAGGTTGTTAGCAAAGTACCCAACCCGTATGGTGCCCCGCTCACGCATTACAGTAAGGCGCGATTTATCTCTATCGGCATGACTTAAGGGGGGCACATTTTTCAGCTTGCGCACAGAAGCAGGCGCATCCATGGCTTCAAAGGTCTTCACTCCCTTATACTCGTAGGGAATCAGGCTGGGTAGTATCAGATTGGGCAGAATCATCCCCCCAGCAGTACCCCCGACAACTTGGGCTCACCCAACCATTGTTAAAAGCGCTGCACCACTGCTGTAGCCACCAACAGCGTAACCACAACGCAATAAGGGGCAGCCAGGCCCGTGGGGACGAGGACATCCACTGTAGAACTCGTCTCATCACACTCCATATCATGTTCTTTCAACAACGCTTTGCAGCGCTCAATGAGCATGGCCAAAACCACCAGCACCGTGCCAGTGGTAACAGCGGTAATCACCGCCTCACCAGAAGCAGAGAGAATCTCACAATAGGAAAAAAAGGGGTGGCCCAGTGGATGAGCCAGGGCAGAAGGACAAAGGCCAGCAAGAGGGCCGCTGTTAAATAAACCCAGAGGAATACTGCAAACGGCCCTAACTCTTCTAGTTGCAGGGTTCCGGCCACCGAAACAAAGATGGCAAAAATCCCAGAGGTATCAGTTTGGCAACAAAGGAGGTACCCCCCATCAAAGCATCACCTATATTGGTGGTTAAGGTAAGCAGGGTATCTTTATCTTTTACGGATATGACTGCAACACCCATTAACAATGAAAACAGGACAACAGCGGGTACGACTGTATTAGCCAGAGATGAGAACACATTGGCAGGGATGTAGAGATCAATAAAATTAAATTCTACGGCCTCAGTTACCAGACTTATACTCAAAAAACCTGCCATTTCCCAATGGGGATAGGCAATGGGAATCAGCAGCAGGGTCAACATAACGGCAAACCAGACAATAAGAATCACCTGGACGGCCTTCAACCCGATACTTGCCGCCATTCTACTGTCCAGACGTCCCAAGCCCCCGACAATAGAAACCAGCACATAGGGCAGTACCGTCATCTGTAAGAGACGAATATAGACATTGCCGATAATCTCTAGATTACCAGCAGGCTCGCCAACCACAATGCCACCGACAATGCCTAATAAAAGGGCAATGATGACCCGTTGAAATGGACTTAATTTGTTATATAAATTCACAACCGCCATGGAAACATATCCTTTCTATCAATTATTACAGGAAGAGCCTTTACAGATGCCTACTAGCTCAATTTTCCTTTCAGTCCCTGCACATACGTGGATGTATTTGCTGTAACAGTGTTATTAAATATCTGTTGCAAGGCTGGGAGCACCTGTCTATCAGCCTCCCCGGTCAATTCATCCATAAAGACTTTTTTAACCTCAGTAGCCAGAACAAGCACATTGTCGTAGTTGCTGTGACAAAATCCAGCCAGAAATCCTTTGCCATAAAAGATATCATTCTCAGCAGCTGTAATATCTACACCATCAACCGCTATATTTTTCAGGCCAGCAAGCCACGTTTCTATTACCGGGCGCCAACTTGAATTTGTTACCGTAGAAGTACCGATATTGAAAACTGGCAAATCAGTACGCTCATAGCGGCGAAAGTTATAGGAGTGAATGTCATAGACAATGCATTGGCCAAAATCTTCCACCAGAGCATCGATCACGGCAGTGACAATGCGGTAGAACCGAGCATGTTTCTCCTTACTGGAGGCAATCGCTTCAACTGTAAGGGGTGACTTCCAAATATCCTTGCCCCAGGCCGTTTCATAGACACATTCTGCAGTGGGACGATTGAGGTCATACTCATAACGGGAATCGTTCCCGACAAGAGTCATGGGCTGCTGGTCAATCAAACTGGCTGTAAAAGGATCTTCTTCATGATAGCGTTCAGCGTGGGAAAGCAGACAATTGTCCACCAGTTCCTGACGCATAATGGTGCCATTATGAATTGCGGTACTAAGGGTGGGCTGATACGCATCAATTTTCAGACTGAATCCCCCACCTTCGATGGTGGCTGCGAATATCTCACGTTCCTTGATCTTATTGATGATTGCTGCTTCAGACAGTGTTATCATGTCGGTATATTTAGTAGATTTTATAGACACTTCAGCCACCAGCTAGACGCTACATGGCGAAATTCACATCCTCTGTAGCAGAGGCAAAAAGAATAGAGTAACAGAAGAAAAACAGAGGTAATCAGATAGCATGCTTGCAAGTCGATGATATTACCTAACCCACCGTGAGCCCCGGAACCAGTCAGCAGCAGGCGATGGACAATATAACACATCATTAATGTCTGGCCAAAGACCAGGAAAACATCATTTTGTCGTACACCTATAATACGTTCTGCCGCAATCATCCGGGTAAGAATCACTGCCATTAATCCCAGTTCCAACAAGGTGAGTGTGGCTGAATATGGGTATTTACTCACATGCACCCCAAGGGCATTTCCTGCGGGGCACCTGCGGTAAATTTTCTCTTCGCACCTCAATTTAGAGACAAGTGACTATAAATAGCAATATATTTTCACCCAAACATGTATTTCCGTAACTATACGCAGAGCCGGCTCACATTTAACCTTACCATTCAGGTATGTTGCAAGACGATTTCAATATGCGTATAAGTATATCGTTATCACTATAGATTGAGTGGTGTTTGCTTATAAATTGCCGTCCTATCAACACCGACAAGATATTAGCTGCCTACTGAATCACTTCATCCAGCTTCTTTCCAACCTTGAATTTTGCTACATTCTTAGCTGCGATTTTTATTGTTTTTCCTGTTTGAGGATTACGTCCATCACGTGCTGCTCTCTTGGAAAGAGAGAAAGTGCCAAAGCCAATTAATGATACCTTGTCGTCTTTCTTTAAGGTTTCTGCGATAGCAGCCATAAATGCATTGAGAGCTGCATCAGCTTCTTTTTTGTTAATATCTGCAGACTCTGCAATTTGATTGATAAGTTCAGATTTGTTCATTGGATTATTCTCCTTGTTGTAATTTTATGTGGACTAATGTTGCTGTTATTTAACTGCTGATTTTTCGGGAAAAGATGGAACATTTTCTAGAACAAACCTTAAACAGTTTTTGCATTAATTGAAATGGTACTTGCTAATTATTTTCAAAATTCAGGATTGAGCGACGCCAGCCACCCTAAAAAGTCAAAATTAGTGGCGAACAGTAGTTTCGCTACGTTGGAGTAAACAAATATCCAAACAATCCGGCCAAGACAAATTTCAACGACATCACGCCTGATGTAGAGGTAACTCAACAATAAACTTTGCTCCTTGTCCCGACTCTGATTCCACTCGGATTTTCCCCTTATGCTTGTCTACAATAATTGCATGAGCGACAGAAAGCCCAAGGCCTGTTCCTTTTCCCACCTCCCTTGTGGTGAAAAATGGATCAAAAATATTGTTGAGGATCTCTCCTGGAATACCAGGTCCATTGTCTTCCACTTCGATCACAACGTTGTCAGTGGTCGTGAAAGTGCGGAGAATGATGCATGGTTTTTTCGTCTGTTCGTCTGCTGCCATGGATAGAACACTATTTTTAATAAGGTTCAGAATAACTTGTTCAAGCTCCGCGGCCACGCATACAACGGAAGGACAACCTTGACCAAACTCTTTGCTAATCTGCACATCAGCTATTCTGTATTCCTTTTTCATGCCAAAATCAGCCAGAGACAGGAGTACTGAACTCTCTATAATATCCTGCAGGTTTACAGTGGAAAAACTCCCTTCATGGGGACGACTAAACTCAAGGAGACTTTTGATAATATTCCCGGCCATCAAAGCTGATTCCCGGATGCCATTCATGAAAAAATCCAGTTCATTTTTCTTGAAATAATCCTGTACTGCCACCAAGTCAACCCCACATTCGGCTGCTTTTTCTTTACTGTACTCTTCTTCCGGGGAAAGGCCCATCGCCACAAGCTGGTGCGCCTGAAGAATTGCTGAGAGGGGTGTATTTATTTCATGGGCAACCCCGGCAGCCAGACCGGCAATGGTTACCAGTTTTTCATGCAAAAGCAGCTGTTCCTTCATTTTTTCCTGTTCAGTGATATCCCTGAATATCTGAAGCTTGGAAAGGGTTTTGTCACTATTTATTATTCGAGTATCAATGATATCATAGATTTTTCCATTTTCTTCCGAGGTCCATTCCCAGCGCACGGTTTCCCCGGCAAAGACATTATCTTTTTTACACCAAGAGCATGGTTCTGATCTATCGTGGAAATATTCATAGCATTTTCTCCCCTCGTATTCCCCGAAGTCTTTTACTAATACGGGATTTACATAGGAGATTTCATACTCTTCGCTAACAATATAAATACCATCCGTCATCCCCTCAAAAATGGCCTCCAGCTTATCTCTCTCCATGCGGAGTTGATTCTCTGCATTCTTGCGTTCTGTTATTTCCTCACTCAGTTGGGTGTTTGCTGTCGTGAGCTGGCTAGTTCGCTCTGTTACCTGTTGTTCCAGGTTCTTGACATGGGCTTGAAGGCTGTCTGCCATCGCATTAAAACTTTTCCCGAGTTCACCAAATTCATCAGTACAGTGAATATGAGTGCGAGCCTCTTGGTTGCCAGCATGAAAGTCCCTGGTGGCTGTTGTTAACTTGAGCACATTCGCGGTGATGCTTTTACTAAGAATCAGGGCAATAAGACTCGACAGGAGCAGACCAAGCAGTGTTGTTGCAAGTATAACGACGATTGAAAGCCGGCCTCTCTTGCCTGTTTGTGCATAGGCATGCTCAATTTCAAGATTGGCAAGGGTAAACAGTTGTTCCGTGACAGGATTTATGGCTTCTGATTCCAGGTCAAACTCTTTAAATTTACTATGAATAGCAACATCAAGAGTAACTATTTCCCCTGCTATGCTTAAATAGGTGTCCAAGGACAGCAACAGCTCTTTTTTTTGCGCTACTTCAAGGCTGGGTGCAAGTGTAATGGCTTCCTTCAAAGGGATAGCAAGATTAAAAGCAGACTGCATGTAAGGACGCTGACGGGTTGCCAGATACTCTTTTTCAAGGAGTTGTATTTGCTGAAACAGGGGGAAGACATCCCGGACATCAGTGCTCTTAAATGTTTCTGCCAATATGGCGGAAATCCTTGCCAGTTTATCCTGCAGACCCGTTTTATCAGCGGCCAGCATAGCGATGAGTGTTTCCGTTTCTTGTACTGTATGTGCATGACGCTTTGCCGATGAGATAAACAGGTTCAGACTGCTCAGGTTCTCATTCCAGGCATCACTTACATCAGATTTTGCAATAAGATTCTGCAACTTGAGACTCAGTTTTTCTATATTTTCAGTGTGATCGGCTGCGGCTTGTGCATACTTTCGATGTGCTGTTGAATAGCCTGTTCTCGGGTACCATAGGAAAAAATCTTTCTCCAGGTTTCGGGCCTTGTAGAGGTTCAAGTTCATCCCTTCTACCAGGGACTGAATCTCTCCACTGAGCTCAAGGGTTTTTATGGCTCTGTTTTGGAGAACATTTAACACCATTGTGCTGCTTCCTGCCATCAGCGCAAGAAAAACTATAAGGATGCCAAAAGCTACCCGGAACTTTTTTTTAATAGTAAGTCCCTGCCAGTAATGAAAGCTATCCAATCGTCTCACCATAATCTTCTCTTCAAGGGGAGTTGTTTACCTCTATTTGGCTGTCACTTCAGCATCTGTGTGTATATTACATTTGAACTCAGGCCTTCAATCCCAGCGGTTACCTCATCAAAACGGACAATATTCAAACTTCCCAAACCGCAATCGCCAAAGTCATCGCATGTGAATCTCCCCATAATACCATCAAAAGCAGTGGTACTGTGCAGTTCCTCACGCAGAGCGTACCGACCAATATGGTCGGTTCCATTTGTCCCTTGTATGGCCACCTTTTCAATAGCATTTAAGAGGATATTGGCGGCGTCATAGGCAAAAGCAAAATTGTGTTTTTCGGGCAACTCACCGTATTTTGTTTTATAGTTGGAGACTAACTCATCGTAGGCAGGGCTTTTGGGGGCAAGCTTGGCAATAAAGTACATACCCAGGGCAGCGGTGTCGACGGATTTGATAAAACTGTCTCGAAACAAGGGATCTGTAGCCAGCAGTTTTAAGGCCTGTCCCCCCTCTACCTCACTGGATTGCTCAACGATAAGGTTTCCTTCCGGCTGGAACAGAGGCAGGAAGAGAAGCTCTGCCCCAGACAAGGCAACAGCCCTCAGCACTGGCCGCATATCCATATCCCCCTTGTTAATTGTGGCAGCCAGGACGATCTCCCCACCCAGCTCTGTGAACGCCCATTTCAGTGCCTCTGCATGGTTGCGAGTGTAAAGGTCACCATCGTTAATGGTGGCGACTTTACTCACCCCCAGTTCATGAAAAATAAATGCTGCTACGGCCTGTACCTCATTTGCGTCATTTGAAGCGATTCGGAAATAACCAGGGTGAAAGTGAGCCCCTCTTTTTCCCGCAAACGCTGTCAAAGAAGGAGCGGTGTTCAGTCCTGAAACCATAACCATACCAGCATCAGATATCACTTTGCCGGCGGTGATGGCAGCTCCAGAGCAGGTTGTGCCAAGGGTCGCCACAATCCGGGGATCTGCAACAACCTTCATGGCGGCTATGGTCCCCCCTTCGGATGTGCATCGTTCATCCTCAATCTGCAACTCAATCGGGTGACCAAGTAGCTGATTATTTCTGTTCGCTAAGGCAAGTTGGATTCCTCGGGTCTGACCAGTGCCCACAAGAGCCATGCTGCCACTTAAGCTCTGCAATACTCCCAATCTAATGGGTTCACTGGAGGCGATACTCACACAACCTATGGTGTCGTTACAGACAAAAGGTTGTTCTGCTGGCTTGCAAGAAGAGAGCAAAATGGTGATGCATGCAAGGAGTAAAAAGAGGTAACATGTATTTTTAGTCATTTAGAAAACATCTCCTTTTCCGACACGAAGTCAGTTGCGTAAAAATACTCATGTCCTGAATCACTGGCCCGGACCATCCTTGTTATTTTTGTAATTCCGCAACAATTATTATAACTGTAGGAAGTATCCGAACCTCTGTTTGCCTAAGAGTACTTATGAGTTTCTGATTACATACAAACCTCAGCCATTTTTGTCTGTCATCCCGCGGAGGCGGGAATCTAGTGGGGTGGCACGAAACTGGATACCCGCCTCCGCGGGGATGACACATCTGGTCACTTGTAATTCATATGTTTTATCAGCGCATTACACCTCAAATATGTGACGTAGGCTAAGTTTCATACGTAATCAGATATGAGTTTATGAGACAGCACTACAATGCGGTAAAAGCCCTCTTGCTTGTTTAAGAGTCAATACTAATCAAAAACTATTCAGGCAATTTCAAATCATCAAAATTTAGATCACCATTATCTTCTTTGCCAGGAGCCTTTCTATCTTGTGCAGCACTATCGTCTCCAAGATCACTAAACATGCCTTCACTCGTAGCTAAATCACTCAAGATTGCATCAATATTAGCTGTGATACCGCCCCAATCATTATCTGAATAATAGCTTGGCAATTCAGACAAATAAGTACTGTAATTTTTCATCATTTCGAGATGAGCCGGAGGTGTTTTAGCATCCTCTATAATTCTTGTTATCTTTTCTACTTGGTATTTTGAATAGCTGCTAAGCCCAAAAGCTTCAGAATCTAATCTTCCCACAGGATACAAAAATGAATACAAGCATACAGCTGAGGGATTTCTTTTCGAACAACTAACTGACCCTTGACCTAGTCTACCAAGATCATCCATACTTATTTTTTCGGAAGCAACCGTTCTAAGAGGATTCAAAATTTCCAGTATCTTATCCATGAGTTCTGCTGTCTTCAACCACTGCTCAGTTGTTATATCCTGCAGAGAGTTTGCGTATGACCTCGGGTAACATCCAGCACTAGCAACCCATTTAAGAAATTCGGTATTATAAAAAGGCATATCCGTCCTATCCCCAAGCTCAAATAATAATTCTTTCTCGAGCTTGAAGGATTTCATGGCTTTATAAATATGTGTACTAGCGCCTGGAGCAGAGTAATTATCAATTATTTTATCTAAATCATTGATCATTTTCGCTCTATGTTTATCACTGTTCAATAATTTGATAAGTACCTCTGCCTGTTTTTCAAATACAGGTAAAGATTTTTCCACTTTTTGCAGATACGCGTCAACTTCCCGTTCTGATTTACTACAGTCACGCCTCTGCTTTGACTGACCAACGGAAGTAAGCATTAAAGTTGCCAACATGGCAACCAATGTAAAAAATATCATCTTCTTCATATCAACCTCCTTTTTCCTCTGTTTGGTTAAAAAAGTTTTTCTAATTTTTTCCAAGAGTAACCAGAAAAGTTTAATGGAAATACGTATGACTCTGTTAAATAAGGAATTGGCCTGACTTTCCCCAAAATCATTGTCACGTCGGTATTTTTTACATACCTCCCAATAACTAACACTGTTGTATTAAACTGTAAGTCGGAAAAATTTCTCTTCACATCATCAAAAATAAATCCTTCTATATCTCCACCCTCAAAAATCCATTTTGTATCCCAACAGACATAGCCCAGATTACTTTTTTGATCTAATTTGCAAGGCCAGGCATAAAATTGAGTGTCATCTTTAGGTCCATCCAGAGGAGGATTGATCAGCATTAACTTGTTGGTTGAAGGTTTATAAGCAACGATTACGTCTTGAATAGATTCAACCTTCTTTTTACCTGTTCGCACGGCGGTCCCCCATTCAGCAACAACACTTCTTTGGATTTCAAACAATTGTTTTGGATAGCTAGGGTCCCCAGAGGAGTTTAAAATGTTCCGATCCAGTTGAGTTAAAATTTGATCGTATGGCGTTTCGTTCTTTATGGATTCTAAGACCTCATGCTTAATGTTTTTGACCAGGGCAGCCAGAATTTTCGTATGTCTTTTCTGGGCCAAATTGAAAACATCATTCCTTACAGAATTCACCTTTAGAGCCTGATAGTAACTGATTTCAGATGATTTAAGATCGTTCTTATTTTCAAACAAATACCCAGCGTGGACATTTTTCAAAAACGTGAGGGAATCTCTTAGGTGTTTAACTTGAGGTGATGAATCCGATGGTATGCTAGAGCAACTTTTTCTAAGATAAGATGCCCCAATAAGACCCATTTCAGCAGTACCAAGAACAGCATTTCCATTTGCTATAACAACACCCAGTTTTTCAACACTATTATTTAAATATAACTCCAGTCCTGAATTAATTATTTCATCTGCTTTATTTCTCAGCTCAACATAGTCTGGAATTTTATTGCATATTGCTGTTCTTATATTCTCTTCTTCCAACTTCTTTGACTCAACTCCAGGCATTTTGGTAGCAATATTATAGGTACTATGCCAGAAATACGCGTCTTCAAAAGAGACATTTTGCTCTGCTAGGTATTTCTTACTCTTATCAAGAATATTCTCAATATATTGATTGATTTTCAGCTGAGCATACTGGGTAGATTCTTGTTGCAACGAAGAAGGCAAGTTGGCATACGCTTTCGATACATAATCCGTATATTTTTTGAATTTCTCTACATAATCACCATCTGGTGATGGGATTTTTGAAATTTCACTTAGCAATACTTCTAAAGCACTAGAAGCAGAAGATGCTTTCTGCGCTGTTTTGTATCTTGTGGAAATATCTTTATACGAACTATATTTTGCTGATAATTTCGACAAAAGAGATCCACACTTTGCTGCTTTACTCCAGTCACTTGGTTCATTGCTTTTTTCAGCTTTTGCAACAAAAATGTCTGTACTCTTTTTTAAATAGACGATCATTTTAACAAGACGATCTTTATATTTCTCGTTGTTTTCAGCTAGGCTAAGTAACTTTTTTTCAGCTTGTAAATAAGATGTGAAATGTTCAATGCAAAAGGATATATCGTTATTGTTATCTTTAATACACACCAACAAATTCTTATACTTAACATCTGTGTCTGATTTTAATAAAATCTCCGACGCCGAATAAGCAAAGTTTGTCAGTAATAACGAAAAAATAAGACTCGCAATCACTATCCGCATAAAAGTACCTTTTTTCTTATTGAATCCTTCAAGTTAGAATCCTAATAATCTTCAAAATATGTTGGTATTGCTTTTGCGAAGCAAACATACCATTGAGTATTACATGAAAGCCCCTATGAACTCAGGTTATAATCAATAAGATCGTTATGCAAATTCTTTTCCATACAACTCCTGCTAAGCTAAAGCAGAACCTAACCAAAGAGACGCTGTGCCTTTCAAAAGAACCACCTTTTCCTTCTTTGTACCTTCCAGACGAAAAGGTAATTCCTATCACTCCCAGGCTTTGAGTGCACTGAACTCGATCATTTTACCGAAAAATGGGATGACAAATACCCTGAGATAAGTAAGTTCTGACGCAATAACTGGCCAAACCTGATCACCTTCTTTGACTATCCACCAGATATTGAAAAAAACATTTGATACAACAAATGCAATAAAATTGCGTATTCCACTGAATCCGGCCACTCATTCCGGGGGAAACCGGCCACCTAGTC
>CAZDJE010000027.1:0-41929 GCA_964505715.1 uncultured Desulfocapsa sp.
GTTACTTCAACTTTCCTAGAATGACGATTTACTATTCTTATGGTATCATATGATGTGTGATACTCAAAATTCTATTTTATTGTTTACTTTTTTATGATACAAGGCATGGTCTCCATACATTTCTGACTCACTCCTGATAAATCTTTTTCGCTAATCTTATTATACATTATGAAGAATATACGAAACTTTTCCATTATCGCTCATATCGATCACGGTAAATCCACACTAGCTGACAGAATGATCCAATTCTGTGAACAGGTTGCTGATCGAGATTTCCAGGACCAACTACTCGACAATATGGATATTGAGCGAGAACGCGGTATTACAATCAAAAGTCAGACTATCTGCCTTCCGTATACTGCAAAAAACGGAAAAGAGTATATACTCAATCTTGTCGATACCCCCGGTCATGTAGATTTCAGTTACGAAGTGTCTCGTGCACTCAGTTCCTGTGAAGGGGCACTACTTCTTGTGGATGCCGCCCAGGGTGTAGAGGCGCAGACACTTGCCAACCTGTACCTGGCCATGGAAAATGATCTTGAAATTATTCCAGTTATCAACAAAATCGATTTACCATCCGCCGAACCGGAGAAAGTAGCTGTCCAAATTGAAGAAGACCTTGGACTTGACGCAGAGCTTACTCAAAGCTGTTCTGCCAAAACCGGTGTTGGTGTTCCGGAAATTCTTGAGGCTATTGTCGAGCATATCCCTGCGCCAGCTGGAGACCCTAAAGGCCCGTTGCAGGCATTAATCTTCGATGCCAATTACGACCCGTTTCGTGGAACTATTATTTCCATAAAAGTTGTTAACGGAACTATCAAAAGCGGGGACATCATAAAATTTATGTCCACTGGTTCGGAATACCGGGTTGAAGAAGTTGGTCTTTTTAGAGTAAAACGAGAAGCAGTAAAATCCCTTAGTGCAGGTTCCGTTGGCTATATCCTGGCTGGAGTAAAAACAGTCAGCGACACCCGTCCCGGCGACACTATTACCCTAAAGGATCATCCATGCCCCGAAGCACTTGAAGGCTTCAAAGAAGTACAACAGGTAGTTTTTTCATCCATCTATCCCATTTCTACGGATGAGTATGAGGATCTTGCAACGGCGCTTGAAAAATTACAACTCAACGATGCCGCCCTGACGTATCAAAAGGACACATCAGTGGCACTTGGATTTGGATTTCGCTGTGGCTTTCTTGGCCTTTTACATTTGGAAGTTATTCAGGAAAGACTTGAACGTGAATTTGATATTTCACTTATTCTCACCGTACCATCTGTAAAATATAACTTTTATCTCAAAAACGATTCAGTAATCGAAGTTGACAACCCAGCCTACTTTCCTGACCCGATGTCGATTGACAGAGTCGAGGAACCCTATATCAAGGCGACTATACTGATCCCGGAAAAGTACATGGGCGTCCTTATGACCCTCTGCATGGAACGTCGTGGGGAAAACACCAACTACCACTATCCAATGCCCGGGAGAATTGAATTTACCTGTGAGCTCCCTCTTGCAGAAGTTATTTACGACTTCTACGACAAGCTTAAATCCATTACTCAGGGCTACGGCTCTTTTGATTACGAACTCTACGACTATCGTAAAAGTGATCTTGTTAAACTGGACATACTAGTTAATGGCGAAATTGTAGATGCACTCTCACAGCTAGCCCATAGTGAAAATGCTAGAGCCCGTGGCCTTCGTGCCTGTGAACGTCTCAAGGAAGAAATTCCGAGACAGATGTTTAAGATTGCTATTCAGGCAGCTATTGGCGGGAACATTGTAGCACGTACTAATATTTCAGCCCTGCGAAAAGATGTGACTGCTAAATGCTATGGAGGTGATATCAGTAGAAAGAGAAAACTTCTTGAAAAACAAAAGGCTGGGAAAAAACGTATGAAGACAGTTGGTAATGTTGATATTCCTCAAAAAGCCTTTCTTGCTGTTTTAAAATCCGATCAGTAGAAATAAAAAAAAGGGGTTACTGATCAGATCTGATCAGTAACCCCTTATATTTTGAGCAGCAGATTACTATTTCTTCAGAGGACATTGCTTGCCATCCAGCACATCAACTCCTTTTTGTGCCATAATGCTTAACAACTCTTCTTTGGTGAATTTGGAATCCTTTTGTTTGGACACATACACCAGACAATCCCGGCATATATTAAACGAATACTTGTCAACTTCCTCAATTATTTCCCAACAAAGTTTCGCTGAACTCTCTTTTGCGGGACACTTTTGAGGGTCATTACACTTCATGATTTCCCAGCATGGCCATTCAGAACGAAGTGACATTAAAAAGTCTCCTTACATAAATCGTTATATCAATCTACCCTGGTTCCGGAGCAATAATTTACGAATAGCACAATAGGTATATATACCTATCACCAAAAAGGAAACCTAGCCTATTTTAGCAAAAGATGCAAGAGCTCTCTCTAATTCATCCTTGCCCATTCCATTTTTTGCTGAAAAAACAATTCGTTGGCTACTATGTATAGTATGTCCGGCATCGAGTGCAGCGGCATTTTGCTGCTTCTGGTTACCAGAGAGCTTGTCTGCCTTGGTGTAAACAGGTAAGTAGTTGATATTTTGCTGTTTAAGCCATGAAATCAATTGTGTGTCCTGGTTTTTCGCACCATGTCGAATATCCATAATCACAACAACACAGCAAAGCGTAGTGCGCTGCTCAAGATAACTGCTAATCAGTTTCTGCCAGTTATCTTGCATACCACGTGACACTTTTGCAAAGCCATATCCTGGCAGATCAACAAGATATGCTTCTTCGCCAAGCTGGAAGAAATTTAACCCTTGAGTCTTTCCGGGACGGCCACTTACCTTTACTAAGCCCTTACGACCAACAAGGGTGTTAATCAGGGAGGACTTACCAACATTTGATCTACCGGCAAATGCGATTTCAGGGAGTGTCGCCTCGGGAAGCTGCTTTAAGCTATGAACACTTAGGAGGAATTGTATGTCTACAAATTTCATATAACCTTGCTCAAGTGATACTCAATTATGCCTTCAGCCCCGGCGTTTGTGAGTTCAGGGATTAACGTCCTAACAGCATCAGTTGCAACAACAGTCTCAACGGAAAACCAATCTGTATTATAGAGAGTCGCAACGGTTGGAGCATTAAGGCTTGGCAATAGGTCAATGATGCTGTTGAGTTTTTCCTCGGGGACATTCATTTTCAACCCAACGATTCTTTCAGCCCTCAGTGATCCCTGAAGCATCAAGGCAATATTTTGAATTTTCTTCCTCTTCCATGGGTCATTCCAAGCATCTTTATTAGCAATAAACTGAGTATTGGATTCCATTAACTCATAAATAATACGGAGACCATGTGCTCTGATGGTCGATTCCGTTTCCGTCACTTCAACAATTGCATCAACAAGACCTGAGACAACCTTTGCTTCCGTTGCCCCCCATGAAAACTCAATATCGACATTAATCTTTTTTTCAGCGAAAAAGCGTTTACTAACGTTTACAAGCTCCGTGGAAATCTTTTTGCCTTCAAGGTCTTCAATACAGGTGATATCTGAATCACCTTTCACCGCGACAATCCAGCGTGTAGGTTTTCTGCTCACTTTTGAATAAACAAGTTCACTGACAAGTACAGTGTCGGATTGATTCTCAAGGGTCCAGTCTTTTCCTGTTATCCCGGCATCCAACATTCCAGATTCGACATATCGAGACATTTCCTGTGGACGGCAAATTGAACAATCAAGCTCTTTGTCATCAATTTCGGGAAAATAATTTCTGGATTTTGGCTTTATAAGCCATCCCGCTTTTTCAAATAACTCTATGGTAGCCTTCTCCAGGCTTCCTTTAGGTAAACCAAGTTTCACCTGATTCATCATGTTCTCCACTCTATAGTAAACCTGTTACGGACAGATTTTTTTAATTTTTCCCATAAACAATAGAAGGGTCAAAGACCTTAGTTCCTACTATTTTCAGTTCATCACCAGCAACTTTACGGAAAAAGCATGACCCGTACCCCTTATGGCATGCCGCACCGCCCAATTGTTCAACCTTAAATACAACAGTATCCTGATCACAGTCAACCAATACCTCTTGTACGAGTTGAACATGTCCTGATGTCTCACCTTTCAGCCACAATTTTTGTCTGGATCTACTCCAAAAGTGAGCTTTTCCAGTTTCAAGGGTTTTCCGCCATGATTCTAAATTAATATATGCAAGCATCAACACATCACCACTTTTGGCATCCTGGACAATCGCAGGCAATAACCCATCTTTATCCTTTGAAAAATCAAGTTCTATCATAATTTAATTTCGCTCATTCTTTTTAATCAAAAGAGACTCTTCCCTCTTACGTTCTTTTTCCATAAAACAGATCATGCAGGAAGTTCTGGTTTGACAATAATCATTGGGGTGTCGGCATTCAGCATTCTCTGAATCCATGAATTCCTTGAATTTTTCACAAACTAATTCCACATTTCACTCCAATTAAGTAGAAAAAAAACGTTCTTCAACGTACACAACTGTATTACCATACAAAACCTGCGCAATGTATGACTCTATCCCCTATTTGTCAAGAAACAGCTTTTAAGCCAAAATGAATCGTTCCTGAACATATTCATAAATGAAGATTCTCTCTTTGCTGTAAATCCCCACAAAGCATTGCCAAAGAGAATGTGATCGTTTAGATTATTTGACTTAGTCTTTTACCACATAAAAACTCTATTTTTTTTTCCCTATATATTTAAGGAGCAAAAGGTATCCGTATGAAACAGATTCAAAAAAATGACACTGTCACCGTCGCACTTATTGGAACATTGGATAACGAAACGATCTTTGAAACTATAGAAGCAACAGATCCGGTCGATTTGAAGCTTGGCGAAGATGGTGTTCCAAAACCGATACAAAAGATACTTGTCGGAATGCAGATAGGTGAAATGCGAAAAGTGCACCTTGAAGCCGAAGCAGGTGAATTTGGAATTCGACGCAGTGACCTTCTTCAGGAAATTCCTAAAAAAGAATTTTCTGAAAAAATCGAGCCAAAGGTTGGACTTGTACTTTCCATGAATGTTGACAGTTCCGGAGTAACCCATCAAGTCCCTGCAACCATCGTCGAATTAAAGGATGACTCCATCATAATAGATTATAACCATCCTCTGGCCGGACACCCCTTAAATTACGAAATTACCGTCCTTAAAATTAATGGTGCAACTGAATAATCAGCACAAGTATAGCGTGAAAATCGATATTCTTGTTTTCTACTCTCATTCACTCAAGATTCCATTAGCAACTGAATAGTGAATGAGAGTATTCTGCTACTGAAGTGAGACTCCCCTCCTCTGTATTTACCCATGATTTTTTTTTAAATTCCCTGTACATTCGCACAACGCAACGTATAGAATAAATTATTAGAAATTTACTGGTTATTATTTAGCTGGGCGCTTCAGACATTATTGTTGTCTTGAATCCTTCCCTACTTTCTTTCTTGCAGGAGCCGACTATGCAAATTGAAGATGATGAGATACTCCAAGGTTTTATAGAGGAATCTCTGGAACATCTCGCTGATATCGAAAATGATCTTCTTACCATTGAAGAAAATGGTGCAGATATAGACGAGGATCTCGTTAATAAAGTTTTCCGTGCAGCACATTCTATTAAGGGTGGTGCTGGGTTTATGGGGCTTACAGTCATTCAGGATTTATCCCATGTTATGGAAAATGTCCTGGGCCTGATTCGCAGTGGTAAGCTAACCCCAACTCCAGCAATTATAAATGTACTGCTACAAGCTTCAGATAAACTTAATACCATGATTGAGGATGTCAGTAATTCCAATGATTATGATATCGAAGAACACCTTATTCCGCTCAATGCTATTTATGATGGCGATTTTGATCAGGGAGCAACGGATGCACCAGTCCCAGTTGAAGAAACACCTCCTGAGCCAACGATAACAGAACAGTTCGTAGCACCGGAACCTGAGCCAGAACCTGCAGTTGTCTCGGAGCCAGAGCCCGAGCCAGAACCTAAGCCTGAGGTTGTTGCGGCTCCGCCTCCAGCACCAAAGCCTGTAGCTCCACCAGAGCCGGCAAAGAGCCCGCCCGTTGCAAAGAAATCAGCTGCTAAGGTGAAAGTCGACACAAGTATCAGAGTGCATGTCAGTCTCCTTGACTCATTAATGACCCTTGCAGGTGAACTGGTTCTCAGTCGGAACCAACTCCTGCAAACCATTTCATCCGGTGACCCACAAAATGCTGAAAGTGTTGGACAACGAATTGACCTGATCACCTCTGAATTACAAGAGGCAATTATGCTCACCCGAATGCAGCCGATAGGTAATGTGTTTGGTAAATTCCCACGAGTGGTGAGAGATCTTTCGAGTAAGCTCAAAAAAACTATTGATCTTACTATAGTTGGTAAAGATGTAGAGCTAGACAAAACGATCATTGAATCTATTAATGATCCCCTCACGCACCTTATTCGAAATTCGGTGGATCATGGTATTGAGCTCCCCGATGATCGTACTAAGGTAGGCAAAAAAGCCAATGGCCTTGTTATTCTAAAAGCCTATCATGCCGCCGGTCAGGTTGTTATAGAAATAAGTGATGATGGCAAAGGCCTTGATGGCGAAGTTTTAGCAGAGGTTGCCATTGAAAAAGGGTTAATAACTCCTGAGCAGGCCCAATTGATGTCGGATAAGGAGAAAGTAAACCTTATCCTCCTTCCAGGATTCTCAACAGCCAAAGAAGTAACCGATGTCTCCGGACGGGGCGTTGGAATGGATGTTGTAAAAACAAATCTTGATCAACTTGGCGGTCAGGTTGATATCGTTTCAGAAGTTGGACAGGGAACAACGATTTTTATTAAACTCCCTCTGACTCTTGCAATCATTCCGTGTCAAATCATTATGACCGGTGGGGAACGATATGCTATTCCACAGGTAAACCTTGAAGAGCTTCTTCGTATCCCTGCAAACCAGGTAAAAGAAAGGATTGAGCGTGTTGGAAATGCCGAGGTTGTCCGACTCCGAGGAAACCTTCTACCGCTTATCAGACTTTCCGATGTCCTCCAGATTAATAGGAGATATTTCGACCAGGGAGAAGACTCCTTTAAAGAAGATCGCAGGGACAGAATTTCCGATCGTAGAGGAAAGGAATCTTCTATTGACCCGCAGGAAGAAGCTGCTCTTCGTGCCAAGGAAGAAGCTGAAAAAGATGGCGAACGCTCCCATCTGGACAGACGATACAGCGCCTCAAGTGCCCTTAATATAGTTGTTGTGTCTAACGGTTCCCTCAAATATGGCCTTATCGTTGACAAACTTCAGGATTCTGAAGAAATTGTAATTAAACCCCTAGGAAAACATTTACAATCCTGCAAAGGGTACGCAGGGGCTACAATTATGGGTGATGGACGTATAGCACTTATTCTTGATGTCGCAAACCTTGCTATCATGGCGGACCTGACAAATATTGATAGTTCTGATCGTGCCAATGAAGTGGCAGAAGCTGCAAAGGACCTTGTTAAATCACAAAAAGATAAGCAGGCCCTTCTCACTTTCAGAAGTTCTGAACTTGAACAGTTTGCAGTACCATTAAACCAAGTTGAAAGAATCGAAAAAATCAAGCGTTCCGATATTGAAGAGCTTGGTGGTAAGCGCGTTATGCAATATCGTGGTGGCAGTCTCTCCCTTATTGCCGTTGATGATGTTGCCATGGTACAGCCAATTGCAGACAACGACGATTTACTTGTTATAGTTTTTAATATCTCAAATCAGCTTGTAGGTCTCCTCGCGATTGGCCCAATTGATGCCATTGAAATTTCTGTTTCCATAGACGATGTCACCCTAAAGCAACCAGGCGTGATGGGATCAACTATCATTGATGGCCAGACGACCATGCTAATCGATATCTTTGAAATAGTTGGTGCCCTGTTCCCGGAATGGCTTGAAGAGCTAGAGGTTTATGAGGAAGTTGAGGAAGGCGCTACTCCCACTATCCTTATCGCTGAAGATTCAAATTTTTTCAGAAATCAGGTCACAAACTATATGACTGAATGCGGCTATGACGTTATAGAAGGAGAAGATGGTGCCATTGCCTGGCAAAAATTACAGGAAAACGCCGATAAGATAAGCATCGTTGTGACTGATATTGAAATGCCGAACATGAATGGTTTTGAACTGACAGAAACAATCAGAAAAGATGAGCGTTTTTCTAAGATGCCGGTTATTGCACTCACGACTCTAGCTGGAGAAGAGGACATTGCCAAAGGAAAGGCAGTTGGTGTTAATGAATATCACATCAAGCTTGATAAAGAAAAGCTTATGGCCTCCGTTCATCATTACATTAAACAAATCCACTAATATAGTGGGTTTGTTAACACTTCGTTTACAACATTAAATATCGAAATTATTTGATTTACGTTATCAGGAGATATGATAAATGGCTAGTGCAGATAATGCAGTGAATAAAAAACTCGTGGAGCTAGCAACATTTCTTGTTGGCGATGCCCTCTGTGGCATGGATATACTAAAGATTCAGGAGATCAATAAACTCATTGATATGACAACAGTTCCTCAAGCCCCGGATTATGTCCTTGGTATCCTCAATTTGCGAGGACAGATCATCACAAGTATTGATCTGAGTAAAAAACTGGGTCTTGGGGTAACGAATCTTTCCGAAGATCCACGGAACATAATTGTGAACTCAAAAGGTGAGCATATAGGGTTGCTTGTACAAAAGATCAGTGATGTTGTTCAAGCAAACACTGACAAATTCGAACATCCTCCTTCAAATATGGGTGGTATTCAGGGCGAATTTTTCACAGGTGTCTATAAAACCGATGATAAGTTGATTGGTATTCTTGATATTGAAAAAGTGCTGCGGATTGAAGAGAGAAAATAATGTTAATCGGCAAAAAGCTTCGTGTTTTAGTTGTTGACGACACGATCGTCTATAGAAAAGCTGTATCGGATGTTCTCCAAGAAATTCCAGGTGTTGAAGTTGTAGGTGTAGCTCATAACGGCAGCATTGCAATGTCTAAGATCAAAACGTTAAAGCCAGATTTACTTACGCTGGACATTGAAATGCCGGTAATGAACGGTATTGAAGTGCTCGGTGAACTACAATCTAATCATCCAAAGATTGGCGCAATCATGGTATCCACCCTCACCTCCGATGGCGGTGAAATGACCATGAAAGCTCTTGAACTCGGCGCATTTGATTTTATCCTTAAACCCACAGCAAAAAACCCAACTGAAAGCAAGAAGCAACTAAAGAACTCCCTTGCTCCTATTATACGAGAATTCAAACGATCAAGAACGGCTTCATCACTTTTATGCAATAAAGGAAAATTTACACAGTCCAGCCATCCAGTACAAAGAAAGCCACTCAAGCCTCTCTCCGCCATACGTACGCCCTTAAAATCCTCCATTGCCAAACCAGTAGCAAGTCTCAAGGCCAAACCAGTGACAAGACATAGTAAATCAGAAATTGTAACAATAGGGATTTCGACCGGTGGCCCTAATGCATTAACACAAATGTTGCCAATGTTACCCGGAGATCTTGGAGTGCCGGTTGTAATTGTTCAACATATGCCTCCTGTATTTACAAAATCCCTTGCAAACAGTTTGAATGCCAAATGTGCACTTCTGGTAAAAGAAGCAGAGAATCGTGAAGATCTTAAAGACAATACTGTTTATATTGCTCCAGGCGGTAAACAGATGAAACTCGTTGCCAGCGCAGATGGTACCAATAGAAAGATAATGATAACTAACGATCCTCCAGAGAATTCCTGTAAACCATCCGCTGATTATCTCTTTAGATCTGTTGGTGATTATTATGTGGGAAGGACAACTGCTGTTATAATGACAGGAATGGGGTCAGATGGAACGAAGGGTTTACAGTTGCTAAATAAAAAAGGGGCTACTATCATAGCCCAAAATGAAGCGACCTGTGTTGTATTTGGTATGCCAAAAAAACCTATCGAATCTGGCATTGCTGATGTAATTGCGCCCTTGAATAAAATTGCAGATGAAATTATAAAAAGTGTTCGTTAAATAATTATTCCACCAAACTTGGTTCCCTACTGACAAAATGTTAAAGATTACGCCTGCAGAGCTTAAAAATATAGCTCAATACATTCATGATATATCTGGAATATATCTGGACCAAAGCAAGTCGTATCTTTTTGAAACGAGGTTGTCGTCTATTGCAGAAGAACTTGGATGCACATCTTACCAAGCGCTCCATGATAAGGCAAAACGAGATCCAGGCAAACTCATTGAACGTCAGATCATTGATGCCATATCCACAAATGAGACCCTTTTCTTCCGGGACAATGGCCCCTTCGAGCTCTTAAAACATAAAATATTGCCTGAAGTCATAGATCTCCGTGCACCTAGCTCCCCTCGTCTAAAAACCAATGTTAAAATCTGGAGTGCCGCCTCATCCACTGGGCAGGAACTCTATTCAGTGGCCATGACCATTAAAGATTTAATTGGAACTAAAACAGATAATTTTAATTTTAAATTGCTTGGAACCGACATATCTGATTCCGCCGTTAAACAGGCAAGCTACGGAAAATATAACAAATTTGAAATAGAACGAGGGCTCCCCCGGCCTACCCTCCAAAAACATTTCACCTTATTTGGAGATAGCTGGAAGGTGAAAGATGAATTACGGGGCATGGTTAATTTTCGAAAACTGAATCTAATGCTACCCTTTTCGGGGCTTGGAAAATTCGATATCATTCTTTGTCGTAATGTAGCAATCTACTTCACCCTTGCAGATCGAAAAAAACTCTTCAACAAATTAGCCGACAGTCTTGCCGACGATGGCTACCTGATAATAGGCTCAACTGAATCGCTTACTGGTATTTGCCCTCGTTTTGTACCAAAAAGGCACCTACGGGCTATCTTTTACCAGAAAAAAAATTGAGGTACTGTGATGACTAACCTGACTATACTAGTTGTAGATGACGACCCTGTAATCAGAAGACTTCTTGAACAACGCCTGATCAAGGAAAACTACCAAGTCCTTCTTGCAGAAGATGGTTATGTTGGAAATGATATACTATCGGGAAATCACGTCGATGTTGTTCTTACCGATTTAATGATGCCTGGAGATATCGGTGGAATAGAAGTTCTTGAATTTGCAAAAAATCTTGAAAGAAATATCGAAGTAATTCTTATCACAGCACACTCTTCTGTTGATACTGCAGTCGAGGCTATGAAAAAAGGTGCCTCCGATTACCTAGAGAAACCAATCAATTTCACAGAACTTTTTTTACGACTTGAAAAAATTTCAACAATGCGTTCCCTTCTTCGCAGTGCCGAAGATTTACGTCAAGCTATGGATGTAACAGAAAGTACTGCTGCAGAAACCATACAAAATCTAGAAGTTACGGCCGCAGCACTTCAAAACAAACTTGATCTAATTGAGACAGTATTAACAACTGACAGTTTAGCATCGGAAGATAAAATCTTCGATGCAATGGATATTCTTCAGGCGATTGATTAGAAAATATTTTAAGGTTACTTTTCCGTGACGTTGTCCTAATTTTCTAAGATACACTTATTGAGTTTTTTCCATCATCATCATTCCGCCTGGCTTAATATAACCCTTCGTATTTGACAAATCAGCCTCATCAACTAGTGCATTCTCAAGATTGGCATCCGTTAAATCCGCATTACTCAAATTTGCCATATACAGATCAGCCTCAGACAAGTCCGCTTCTGAGAGATTGGCACCAGTAAGATTCGTGCCCTTCAGATTAGCACCTTCGAAATCCGCTCCCTGGAGATTTGCATTACTTAAATTAGCACCTTCAAGATCAGCATTATCAAGATTTTCCCCACTGAGATCGGCACCTGACAAATTGCAACCATAGCATTTATTGAGTTCAAGGAGTAGTGCAACGTTCTTCAGCACCTCTGTTGCAGGCTCTTTGGTGGAAAACACACTCAACATACTTTCGACCATACTGTTGCTTTCTTCTTTGGCAGCGAGTACATCCGTTGCTACTTCCTCTTCTGATATTACAGGTACCTCGGGGACATTGGGCTGGGTAGTTTTGGGATCATTTTCTTTAGGAGCAATGGCTACACTTTCAACAGTCTGCACGGGAACGTCCTCTACAGCAATAATTTCTTCACCTATGATTTCCTTTTCAACGATGGTCTCTTTAGTGATCACTGGTTGATCTGGAATAGAAACGCTTTCCGTTTTCTCTATAACAACGTCATCGGATATAATATCATCTACGATGATATTATTACTTACTTCTTTGGTATCCAGGGAATCAATTGCTACTTTCTCTACAGCAACGGTTTCTTCAACTACGATTTCCTTATCAACTTTGGTCTCTTTAGTAATAACTTGTTCATCTGGAGTGGAAACGCTTTCCGTTTCCTCCACAACCACGTCATCGGATATGATCTTATCCGCGACCATTACTTCAGTTACCGGTTCAGTTTCAATATGAACCTCCTGCATTGCTGGAGCAATTTTAGCTTCGGGTGCGGGCTCACTCTTTTGAGGCAGGGATTCATCCTCATTGGCCAGAGGCGCATTCTCAACAATTTCAGGCACAGGGGCAGGTTCATTGGGGCTAACAATTTCTTTCTCTACGGGAACAGGGGGTGGTGTTTCTTCAAAATCCCGCCTGCTAGCAATTGTCAGCTCTTCACTTTCCTGAGGAGCTTTGGACTTTACAGTGTCCTCGACATATACCGTTTCACTAACTTCACTTATTCCCTCTTCTATGTATGGTGTCGTTACCAGCATTTCACCATCCATCTTAGCCCCGCGCATATACGCACCAACCATGGATGCCCCTGTTAGATCAGCTCCTTGTAAATCAATATCAGAAAGATCCGCCCCATTAAAGATTGCCTCACGCAAATCACTATTTCGAAGATTCGCTCCAGACAGATTTGTTAGTGACATCTTCGCCCTTGAAAGGTTCGCTCCTTCAAGGTTTGCACCACTCAGGTCAAAACGGTTAAGGTCAGCGCCACTCAAATCACACTGTGGGCAACTCTTTGTTTCACTGAGAAGTTCTACGTTTGCCTGAACGGTTGTTGAGGAGGAAAGTTCACCAGCAACAACATAAGCGGTGGAACCAAGAAGTAAAAAGGGTATTAAAAATAAAGTGGATTTAAAACCTGACATGAAAACTCCTAAAGATGCTTTTAATAACAAAAGTAAAATTACTATAAATACATACTCTATTTCTTTAAAAAGAGTCAAGATTCTACTCCTCCTATTATGTAATTAAGAATTATTTATTTAAAGAATAAAAGTATGAGAGCATATCATTCCAAATAATTTTGCTGATTTTTTTTACGATTCGAGCCCTAACTGTTTAAAGCGTTAAACATCTAGCCAAGCCTTCTCTAAAATAATTGTGTATTTCAAAAAATATTACATGTTTTTCCAGTAACACAATCTCATTAAATAAACCTTGACACCCTTGAGAAAAACTGTATTTTAAACACACAAGAAGTGTTGCATTAATGTTGCGCAACACTATTGCAGTACACCCAATAAACAATAATAACATCCTGTTATATACTTTATCTGTTTTAGGCTTCTTTCAGCATATGAATGAGGCCTCATTTGTAATTGCCGGTTTTCACACTACAAGACTACCGGCTCATTGATTACGTTAATGTGTTTCAAGTACTTGGAGGAGTAGAATGGACATTAAGAATTTGGAAAAGGAAACAAATGAGGGTGTAGAATCATTACCCTCGGATGAACGTCGTAGTTTTCTCAAAATGGGACTTGCAGTCACTGGTGTTTTTCTCGGTGGCACAGTACTCTCTCTTACTTCGGTTTCAACGGCCAAAGGTGGGAATTCGGACTCTGTAGTTCCCGTTGAAGGACAATACCCCTATACCAAGCATTACGGTATGATCATGCGGCAAAACAAATGTGTTGACTGTGAAAAATGCTTAGACGCGTGTAGAGAAACGAACCATGTACCAAAGGGACATGGTGCCTGGCGTACCGACATCCAGGAACGCCTTACCACAATTGATGGCATAGAAAAACGCGAGTTTAGACCAATTCTCTGTAACCATTGTAATCGTCCCCCCTGTGTGCGTGTCTGCCCCACCAAAGCAACGTATAAAGATCCTGAAACTGGGATTGTTGTAATGGACTATAAAAAATGTATCGGTTGTAAAACCTGTATGGCTGCTTGTCCTTATAATGCCAGATACTTCAGCCATGATAAATACGCCATAGACAAGTGCAACTTCTGTCTCGACACCAGACTTGCAGAAGGTCATAAAGATACTGCCTGTGCTGCTGCATGCCCTGCTGATGTAAGGATTTTTGGAGACATTAAAGATACAAGCACTGAAATTTATCAATTGCTGCATGAGCCTGACAATAAAATCTGGGTTATACGGCCAGAATGTGGTGCACTACCTAACGTTTTCTATATGAATGCATAGGTAAGCCCGGTAGTTGCGTTCATGTTGCATATTGAATGCAATCTTCAATAAAGGCCAAAATATTTACCACGACCACTCAGATTCCAGGAGATTCTAAAAATGAATAGTAATTTTTTTACCACCGTTGGTGCAACCTTACTTGTCAGCACAGTTTTGCTTGCTGGTAATACCTTAGCCAGCGATGATTATGATGTGAAAGCCTTTGGACCCAAAAGTCCAATTGTCTGGAACACCCCTGTCAAAGTAATTTTCGAACATCGTACCCATACGGATGAAATAGGACTTGAATGTAATGCTTGTCATGGTGAGATTTTCGCAATGCAGCGTGGAGTTGCCCCAAAAACAGGAAAACTCACTATGGCAGCACTCGCGGATGGCCAATTTTGTGGTGCCTGCCATGATGGAGACACAGCATTCGCCTCTGACACCAACTGTACCGCTTGTCACGTTGTTCCGGATGATCCAATTATATGGACAAAACCTGTTAAAGCCGTTGTTTTTTACCATAAAGTTCATACTGAAGAATATGGACTTGAATGTGACTCCTGTCACAATGAAGCATTTACCATGAAAGTTGGTGCAGCAGAAAAATCCTCTAACTTTACCATGAAGGCACTTTATGACGGTCAATACTGTGGAAAATGCCATGATGGTGATACTGCTTTTGCCTCCAACACTCTCTGCAATACCTGCCATATCGGAGCAAAAGGGTATGACCGGTTGATGGGTGTTGACCCTCACGCTGCAGCGCAGGGTGTGGATAATGGTGGTCATTAATTAAAGAATTATAATTAAAATTCTTTTTTATTAATGATAAACAATACAAAAATATTTGAAACATTCAGGTGCAAAACCTGATTCAATATTAGTGCAGGAGATTAAAATGGCGAACAATTCAATAACAGATATATTTGCCCAGACGCAGGATAGCAGTCTGGCAACTCCCGGAATAAACCGGGCAACGATTTTCTTTCTGATCGTTATCGTACTTGGCCTTGGCTGCGGTGTTGCATCCTTTATTTTTGGTCATGAAAACGTGTATAACTATACCCGTGATGTTCCATGGGGCCTACTTATTTCAACATATGCATTCTGGGCGATTACCTCCACTGGCCTCTGCATATATGCCGCAATTTCACATCTTTTTGGTGGGACCCGTATGGCCATAGTAAGTAATCGTATGGTTTGGATGTCTATCATCTGTATTCTTGGTGCCTTTGCAACCATCGGTGTTGAAATTGCCAGTCCTCATCGCATGATTATTTACAATATCCTTTCCCCCAATCCTACTTCCAACATCTGGTGGATGGGTACTCTTTACGGTATGGCCGTTGGTTGTATGATCGTAGAGTTCTTTGGAATAGTAACTGGCCTTGCTCGCATTGCAGTAATTCTTGGTACCATTGGTGCTGTCGCTGAAGTGCTCGCTAACAGTTGTCTTGGTGGTGTTTTTGCAACCCTTCCTGCCAGACCATACTGGTATGGTGGTCAGCTTCCAATCTACTTCCTGACTGCTGCTTTCCTTTCAGGTGCTGCAGCTACTGTTCTTTTTAATCACCTTGCCTATAAAATTCGTGGGCAAGAGATGAGTGAAGCAGTTAAGGATGGTGTGAAAAGTGCCGGAAAAGCTATGGCGCTTGTCCTTGTCCTCTATTCTGTTGCTACTTTCTGGCGCTTGATTATGTACTATGTTGGAGGGGCTGAACTTGGACGTATTGCAGCTGATGCTCTGGTATCAGGTCCGCTATCCATTAACTTCTGGGTTTTCGAGGTATGTATTGGAGCGCTTATCCCCCTTATGCTTATCATTCTTTCCCGCCTTCAAAATATTGGCATGATGGCCATGGCAGGATTTCTGATTCTTATAGGACAGTTTATGGCACGTTATGATCTTGTTGCTGCAGGACTGCTGGTTCCTGGTACTCTTGGCTGGGATAACGTACCTACCTATTTTGATTATGTACCATCATTTTTTGAGATAGCAGTAGTTGCTGCAAGTTTCAGTCTTGTAGCTTTTGGATTTTTGATGGGTGAGCGTGTTTTTGGAAAAGTCTTCGATCAAAAAGAACACCACTGATAATGTAGTATGTACAAGGAAGGCTGCTCATATTTGAGTAGCCTTCCTTTTTTTTAACTTTTTTTGACTCCTTGGCAACAAATTCTTTTTTTCAGGTCTCTTCCTTCAATCTCAAATAGTGAACATGTCTGACAATAGAAAAAATCCAGTACCACAGCGCGACATTGATAAGTATGAAATACCATTAGAATCTCATGCAACCGATGGTGGTAATGAACTCTTTCAGGCTATTCAGGATCCTGTACTGATAGTAACTCCCACCGGAACAATCATAGATGCCAATAATGCTGCTCTTAAAGCTGCCAAAAAATCACACTCCGATATTATAGGAAGAGGTATTTGTGAAATAATCCATGGCGGAAGCCTCCCTCATTTAAAATGTCCACTCGAAGAGTTTCTTTTAACATGCTCTGCAAGTGTTGAAGAAACAACTCTTCCAGGCCTCTCGGGCGAATACCTATTGACTGTTTCTCCAATTATAGCAAGCGATGGTATCGTGCGAAAAATTCTTCTTGTTGCAAGAGAACTGACAGGCGATGAGATGAGAAAGGCGGATTCATTGCGAACAGCGCAGATGGCAGCGATAGGTGAACTTGCAGCGGGTGTAGCCCATGAGGTAAACAATCCAATAACCGGCATAATTAACTTTGCTCAGCTATTACTCGATGACAGCGAAAAATATTCACTTCAGGCAGAACTGCTCGACAGAATTGTCAACGAAGGAGAGCGAATTGCACTCATTATAAGAAACCTTCTTTCCTTTGCCCGTGAAAGTGAGAATAACAATGAACCCGTAGATATTGTACAGGTAATTACTAATAGCCTTTCACTTGTGGCCCATCAACTCAAAAAAGACGGTATTACGATAAAGACTAAATTTTCCTCAAAATCCTGTCTTATAAAGGGAAATTTCACCCAGCTGCAACAGGTCATTCTCAACCTTTTAAGTAATGCCCGTTTTGCACTTAATGTTCGTTATCCTCATTCCTCCCCTGATAAAATATTAGAGATCAGCTGCTACCCATTCGTACAAAAAGAGGGTGCAACCGTTACTCAAATCTCAATTAAAGATTCAGGTACAGGAATCCCCCAGGGAATTCTTACTCGTCTCTTTGATCCATTTTTCACCACAAAACCATCCGGCAAAGGTACCGGGCTCGGTCTTAGCATTAGCTACGGGATTATCCAAAACCATGGTGGTGTAATAAAAGTAGATTCAATCATACATCAATACACAAAAATGATAATTGAACTCCCGACATCCGGCATTTAAAATGGACGATCAAATCTATCAGGAAAAGGATGCCAGAATTCTTATCGTCGATGACGAAGCAAGTATTCGTCTTACCTTCGAAATGTTTCTCGCTCGAGAAGGATATGGTCCAATAACAACGGCGGCCACTTTTGATGAGGCTCTTGATGCCATTCAAAATGAAACCTATGACCTGATAATCAGTGATATTGTCCTTGAAGGAGAAAGGGGAACGGATCTCCTGTGTAAAATCCGTGAAGCTGGTATCGAATGCCCGGTTGTTATGGTAACAGGTTTTCCCAACCTCGACTCCGCAGCGGAAGCTGTTCGATATGGAGCATTCGATTATATTTCAAAACCTGTTAACAAAGAGACACTACTGAAATTTGTTCGCCAAGCATTGAAGCACTGGACGCTTGAAAATGAAAAGAAAAATCTCCTTCAAGAAAATGAAAAATTCAAACGTTACCTGGAGGCGATATTTAGTTCCGTTCGTGATGCTATCATTACCATCGATAACAATATGAACATTGTCCAGCTGAATGAAACGGCAAAACAATGGCTTCTCTTTAACCAGATGGAGGACTGGGATCCGTCGATCAAAAGCCTAGACAGTTATCAAAACGAAATGGGCAAAGCGTGTCTTCAGGATGCCAAACAAGTACTCGCCAGCAGAAAAGAGGTTCGAGAGCATCAGGTTGAATGCAGAAAGCGTGATGGGAATTTACGGATTATAAGCTTAAACGCTGCGCCCCTTGAAGATGGGCAGGATGAGTTCAATGGTGTGGTAATTGTTGCTCGGGATATCACCATGCCAGAGCCTGAAACAGGAGATCACTCAAGAAATAAATTTCATGGCTATGTCGGCTCAAGCCAGGTAATGCAACAAGTCTATAACCTCATTGAGAATGTAGGTAAAGTTGATACAGCGGTACTCGTTACAGGTGAATCTGGAACGGGGAAGGAGCTTGCAGCAGAGGCATTACATGCAGAAAGTACAAGACATGAAAGACCACTCGTTAAGATCGACTGTGCAGCAATGCCCGAAGAATTACTAGAAAGTGAACTTTTTGGACATATTAAAGGAGCATTCACCGGAGCAGATAGAAATCGTGAAGGGAAATTGCTGCAGGCTCATAACGGGACATTGTTTCTCGATGAAATCGGAGATATCTCTCCTAGAATGCAGCTGCGACTCTTACGGTTTCTTCAGGAAAAAACTTTTACACCGGTGGGGCAGGATCATCCAGTGCAGGTCGATGTTCGTATTATTGCAGCTACGAATGTTAATTTCACAAAGAAAGTCAAAGATGGGAGTTTTCGTGAAGACCTCTATTATAGATTAAAGGTAGTTGAAATTAAACTCCCTCCCCTACGTAATCGTAAAGGCGGCATACCAATTCTTGTTCATCACTTTCTATCTCTTTTTAGGGAGCAATTACAACGCAATATTCATGGCATTTCAGATCAGGCTATGGATGCTCTTGCAAAATATTCCTGGCCAGGCAATGTCAGAGAACTGCGACACATTATAGAAAGAGCATGTATTCTCTGCGAAGGTTCAACAATATCTCTGCAACACTTCCCTGAAGAAATTCAAAAACCAGCTACTCAGTTACATCCACCTTCTCTTTTTAACTCTCATTCAGTAGCCCCTAATCCACTCCCACCATACGTTAGCGAACGTGATGAGATTATAGATATTCTAAAAAGAGCAAGGGGCAACAAATCAAAAGCTGCTCGCATGCTTAATATTGACCGTTCCACTCTATATCGAAAAATGCAACGTATTGGTATCGACAGTAACATTGCAAAAGCCACCCCCTAATCCACACAACACGATGTTGTATATGTGTAGCGCAAGACGGTCTCCGCGACACTATCGCAACACTTAGCGCCCAAACGCAACACATTCGCGACAGACATCTCCCCTGCACCACATTCCTTTAAAACACCCTTGCATCACTCTCCTTTCTATAAAAACACTGTGTATACGAAAGCTTAAAGACACGAAACGACTTTATTTACCACCAACTATAGTTTTGGCACGCAGAATGCATAGTATTGTACATAAGGAAAAACAAACTTTCTTACTCAAACCATAACGGGAGAAACAAAATGAAAAATACCACAACAATCACAAGAGCCAAAAGCATCGCACAAGAAAACGTTAGCCTCGAACTCAACAAAGTTGGTGTTCATGCAGTAACTATTTCTTCCGCAATTATCGGTTGCTGGGCTGTAGCTTGTCTTGCATCGGGAGTAATCAGTAGCGGTGGTCCTGCAGGGCTCGTTTCTAACTTCGTCTCAACATTTATTGGATAAGCAGTAGTTACAAAAACAAATAGATATAGCCTCAGGAGCTCAAAATGAATTCTTCTAAGCCAATCGAATCAATCGCTAGCCAAGTTCAAACCAAAGCTAATGTTAGCACCGAAATATCCAAAGTAAGTGTTGCCTTTATCGCTCTTACCGCAAGTATTATTGGATGCTGGGCCACAGCAAGTCTTTTTGCCGCAACCATTAGCAGTGGCGGTCCAATTGGTCTTATTCAAAATTTCATCACAGCTATAACAGGTTAATAACAAACTCCCCCCCTGATACTATAAAAGGATTAAGCTCATGGAAGAAAAAGCAATTACAAGAGAACTCAATAAGGCTAGTACCACTGTTCACGAAATCGTACATACTGATAGCGAACTCTACAAGGTTGGTATGTTTACAACCGCTGCATTCGCTGCAGTTGTTGGTGTCTGGGGGCTTGTCTGTCTATCCAGTGCTATCCTTGAAAATGGAGCTCCAATAGAAATGATGCAAAATCTGTTTCGAGCCATAACCGGTGCTTAACTGATACGTAGCGGACAAACAACGAATTGAGAAAGACCATGAAAAAAAATCAGGCCATCCACAAGAGTCAGGCTGATACAAAATCAGATACCAGCTTAGAAATATCCAAAGTAGCTGTTACTGCTTTCAGCATCGCCGCTGCTCTTATAGGTCTATGGGCAGCAGCCTCTATGGTCGCAGGAATTTCAAATAGTGGCGGCCCAGCCTCACTTTTCTCAAATTTGTTTACAGTAATCTTTGGATAACTATAAAACACCACAATCAATTCCACTAAAGGAACCTTATTATGAGCGATGCAGATATCAAACAAACCGTAAAAACCTCTGTTCACGAAGCCGTTCACACCGACAGCGAACTCTATAAAGTTGGTACTGTTGTTACTGCAGCATTTGCTGGTGGTATTGGCCTCTGGGCCGTTGTTTGTCTTTCTTCAGCATTTATGACTGAAGGTCCCGTTGCCCTCATTAAAAGCCTTTTTGGTGCTATGTCCGGAACTATGTAAAACAAAAAATTACATTAAGGGAACATCCTTTCCGTTCCTTTTTGCATTCTGTGAAGCCAGGGAGATAATATCTCCCTGGCTTTTTTTTGACTTATGCATACACATAGTTATATACTTTAGCCTGAGAACAATGATAGATAGTACTATGTGAGAAAAGACTCTTTCTTCTTTAGCAAAGAACGAACAAATCCACCATATATTGGCCACCACCAGACAACACCCTGTTCGCTCAAACAGCAGGATCTAATTTGAACATTTTTTAAGGAATACAATGGCAATTCTAATTCGTAATTTATTTATTTTTTTTCTTTTCACTGTAATTCTTGGTGGTGGCTATGGCCTCTGGAAACTTGAACATAAGCTACGTGCTGTAACCTATAGTGAATTTCGCTACTGTCTTGCCAACCATGACCTTGAATCCACAACTTTTACCGGAAACAAACTTATAGCAACTCACAAAGGTGGCGACAGCTATGAGACGACTGTTCCAAATGCGGAAAAACTTATTTCCGAACTACAGGACAGAAATATCCAGATTAACTTTAAAAAAGATCGTTCTGAACAAACTTTTCAGGCCATTGCCATTATCTACATAATTCTGCTTCTTCTTACGGTCATCGTTTCGCTCAGCAGGAAAAAGAAACTGGAAGAGGAAGAAAACAAGTTTGCTTCGGATAAACTGATTCTCCCCAATGGCGAACAAAAACCAGTCACATTTGATGATGTTGCCGGTATCCCAGAGGCACTTGAAGAACTCCAGGAAGTCGTTAACTTTCTAAAAGACCCAGAGCAATATAGCCAAATTGGTGCGGTAAGTCCAAAAGGAGTGCTTCTACAAGGTCCTCCAGGAACTGGCAAGACACTCCTTGCACGAGCTATTGCAGGAGAGGCCAAAGTCCCGTTCTATAGTTTTAGTGGGTCTGACTTTGTTGAAATGTTCGTAGGTGTTGGCGCCTCACGAGTACGTGATATTTTCAAAGAAGCCAAGACAAATGCGCCCTGTATTATTTTTATCGATGAAATTGATGCCGTTGGTGGAAGTCGTGCTAGCGGAGCTACAGCGAGTGGACAAGACGAAAGAAGCCAAACCCTCAATGCTCTTCTAGTTGAGATGGATGGATTTAGTACAACGGATACTATTGTGGTTCTTGCTGCTACAAACAGACCAGATATCCTTGACCCTGCACTCAGGCGCCCCGGTCGTTTTGACAGGCAGGTAAACATCCTCCCTCCTGACATCAAAGGCCGCAAACGTATTCTTGACGTTCATAGTGCCAAAGTTGCCCTTTCTCCTGAAATCGACCTTCATAAGATTGCCCATATGGTTCCTGGATTTACAGGAGCTGAGCTTGCGAATCTTGTAAATGAGGCAGCTCTTTTGGCAGCCAGAGAGAAAAAGACTGTGGTTAGTCATCAGCATTTCGAATTGGCAAGAGATCGGATCCTAATGGGCGTAGAACGTAAGGGCCGAATTATGTCCGATGATGATCGTAAGGTGCTTGCCTTTCATGAAGCTGGACATGCTATAGTCGCCAAGACTCTTCCGGATGCTGATCCCATACACAAAATAACCATTATCCCACGAGGGCAGGCCCTTGGCCAAACCCAACAATTGTCAGTCAATGACCGAAGCAGCTATAACTACGACTACCTACGAAGCAGAATTGTTATTCTAATGGGCGGTAGAGCAGCTGAAGAAATCGCCTTTGGTCAGCGTACTACAGGGGCTCAGGGGGATATTGTCCAGGCAACAGAAATTGCGACCAATATGGTCTGCAAATGGGGTATGAGCGATGTAGTCGGGCCCCAGGCCATGGTTATTGACAGTGGTGGCTTTCTTGGTGGAGCTTCGCAGCGCCTTGAAATGAGTGACAAAACCTCGGAAGTAATTGACAGCGAGATAAAAAGACTGCTAGAATCGTGCCATAAGGAGGCAGTTGAAATACTCAAACAACAGTATTATCTATTAAAGCAACTTGCCGCCATTCTTTTAGATGTTGAGACATTGGATGACGAGGAATTTGACATTATCATGACCTGTCAGTTCAAGGATAAGATCGCCGCAGGTATTGAAGAATCACATCAATGCAAGACATGCCCTGCTGCAGACAGATGCATCCACTCAAAGTTGAAAAACGACTAGGAATTAAGCAATGCGGTCTTTAAAAAAAATGAGCTATCTGGTCTTTATCGGGGTCGCTCTTCTCCTCGGACTGGTGATAACCCTCAGTATCAGACAATACCAGCTTTCAGAACGTTATAACACTATCATCAGCCAAAGTGAAAAGATGGTGTTTCAACTCCTGACAATTCGGGAACAGATCACTAGTTCTCTTATTAAACAGGATTGGGAGAGCATATCAACCACCGCCAATCAACTCAAAAACCTCAATTCAGATATCGCCAGATTACAGGAAAACCCTCTTATTCCAGGCGAATTTCGATTGGGAATGGCCCGTCAAGTCGATATATCAGGTACTGCAATTGCAGCAAAAGAACTCCTTACCAGCAGTGACAAGGTTGCCCAGAGTCTGATTTTTCAGGATAAGATGCGTATTCTCACTGAATATCTCCTCCAATTCGATAGAATTATAGGGAGCGAGATGCGTGCAAAGGTTGTCGAGTTCCAAACGGTTATGATTGGTGCCCTCGGCGTGATTATCTGTTTGATCAGCTTTTCGCTAATTTTACTCTATAAAAAAGCACTTCTGCCACTCCTTTACCTCAAAACACAGAGCAGCGATCCGGACACCCTGCTTCGAGGATTTCAATACGAAAAGAATACCTGTAATGAGATATCAGGTTTTGTTGAATCCGTTAACGATTTAATAGAAGAGATGGCCAAAAAACCTGAGTCACAACAGGATGTCAAGGAACTTAAAGACAAAATTGAAACAATTATCAATGAAAGCAATAATTTGTCTAATGGGATAATTAATTATGCCCAACTTTTAAAGGATACTTATAGAGAGGCTGAAATTGGCAGTGAAGAGATTAAAATTCTCCAGAGTATTATCGATGGTGCAGAGAAAATTGCGCTTTTAAATAAAGAAATTTAATTTTTAGTTTTGTGTATTTGATCAAAGTTTGGTGTCTCTTAACCTTACATATGCTCTTTTTCCTAAACCATATGATATCAATATAGCACCATTTTTAAACATTTCATTCGTATCATTTTCAATTATGTGCACTATTTCAGGATTTTATTGACTTCTTCTTCCCCACTACTTTGAACTTGACAGTACGCATTTATAGCAGTAAGCATTGCCTCCAACACACCCCATACACTACGCAGTAGTAGCACACCTTGTGGCACAATTGGTAATGATTACCAATTATTGTTATATTTAATAATGTAGTTAAAAGTTTTACTACTCCCTTCATTTCTCGTTGACCCATATCTACCGGAGCACAAAAAATGATTAAAAGTCCCATGTTGAAAGCAAGTTTTCTCACCATTTCCACCACTCTTTTGCTTACAGGTTCCGGCCTTGCCAGTGACGAGTATGACGTAAAAGCATACGGTCCAAAAAGTGAAATAGTCTGGAACACCCCAATTAAAGCAACCTTTGAGCACAAAGTTCATACCATGGATGCAGGAGTTGAATGTTCCAGTTGCCACGACGACATCTTTTCCATGCAGCGCGGAGTCGCAGTGAAAACCAAAAAATTCACCATGAAAGCCATGGCAGAAGGCGAGTTTTGCGGGGCCTGTCATGATGGCGACACTGCTTTTGCCACCGACACCAACTGTATGGCGTGTCATGGTGCATCTGAAGAACCAATAATTTGGGAAGCCCCTACTAAGGCTGCATTCAGTCATACACAACATGTTGAAGAGTTCAGTTTGGAATGTGCAAGTTGTCACAGCGGTGTCTTTGCTATGAAAAAAGGAGCTGCGACTGCAAATAAAGATTTCACAATGGCTGCTTTTAAGGACGGTAAATATTGTGGTTCCTGTCATAATGGAGATGATGCCTTTGATTCTTCAACTCAATGTGAATCCTGTCACTTTCCCCCAACTCAAAAGATTGTTTTCAACCAGCCCGTTAAGTCAGTTGTATTCGACCACAATATTCATGTTGGTAAAGCCGAGCTTTCCTGTGAATCTTGCCACAAGGACGTTTTCACAATGAAACGAGGAACAGTTGAAGGAGAATCTCTTATTTTCTCCGACGATCCTGCTGAAAAAAGAAACTACCTCGAAGCTCTCCACAATAAATTTTGTGGAACCTGCCATGATTCTTCCCAGGCATTTGGTTATCTCACCAGATGTACCGTCTGTCATATTGGTGTTAAAGGATTTGCTGCAATGAACGGTGACGCCGAAAGCGACGACGCTCATGAAAAGAAGAGTGGTCACTGATATCTGAGCAAATACTGTTTCAGGTATACAGCAGGTAGCAAACAGAGCTGCCATAGAGATTTACTATTTATAGATATACAAATTAAGAGGAGAAAAAATGACTGGAAGGATGGTTAATATTTCGAAAAAATGGGGATTTCATGGTGTCGAAGCCTTGAAAAATGCAAGCCCCTTATACAAAATGACAATGGCAATATTCGCACTTCTTGCACTCGCAGGTGCCGCCGTTGGACTCCACGGTATGATTACCGGGTACCATCATGTCTATGGTGTAACAAGAGAAATTTCCTGGGGATTACTAATCTCTGCATATATCTTCTGTGTTGTTACTTCAACTGGACTCTGTATTATTTCCTCCATTGGTCATGTTTTTGGTGGTGAGGCATATATGCCCATCGCCAAGCGTGCCGTATTCATGTCTATCATGTTTATGTTTGGTGGATTCTGTATCATTTTCTTCGATATCGAAAACCCCTTTCGTATGGCCATATGGAATGTTATCTCCCCAAACTTTGTTTCCAATATGTGGTGGATGGGTACCCTCTACGGAATGTATCTGGTGTTTATGATTATTGAGTATTACTTCCTTCTCGATCAGAACCATACTCTTTCCCGCCTAATGGGATTCTTTGGACTGGTTGTTGGAATTGCCGCTCATAGTAACCTTGGAGCTGTTTTCGGAATGCTTCATGGGCGCCCCTTCTGGTATGGCCCATACCTTCCCATATACTTTATCTTTTCTGCTGCCATGTCTGGAGGCTGTGCGATTCTCTTTTTCACCACTCTTGGCTGGAGAATAAACCCTGAGATCATGAACCAGAGAATGGAACGTGCCATTAAGGCCATTACTCAGGTAACCATTTTCCTTATTTCAGTTATTATTTTCTTCACCATCTGGAAGATCATCACCGGAATGGTATCGGAAGGAAAACATCTGGTCATTATGTCTTTTCTGACCGGAGATTATGCTATTAACTTCTGGGTTTTTGAAATCTTCCTCGGTATGGTGCTCCCACTCTATCTCCTTATTCGTTCCAGAGGTAATAATTTTAATCTTATTCTCTGGGCTACCGGACTGATGATGATAGGTATTTTCTTTATGCGCTATGACATCGTTATTCCTGGCCAGATGGAATCCGTATATCACTCACTTGGTGTTGAAGAGGCAAAGGATATGCTGACCTACACGCCATCTTTCCATGAGATCATGGCTTCACTCTTTGGTATTGGATTTATTGGTCTTGCCTACTTTGCTGGTGAGAAAATGCTCAATGGCCACCAGCTTGAAAAGCATGAAATCGTACCAGACGGCGGCTATATCTGTCCTGGTTGTGGTGCTATCCACTTTATGGAAGAAGGCGAAACTGAAGATGATGCAATGAAGCGTCATCACAGAATCTGGTAAGCTAAATACAGGGTTCGCCTTCTATAGCCACTACTGGTAAAGAAGGTGACACCTGTCATCCAACTGAAAGAATATTTAAAAGGATAATTATCCCATGAAATTTCCTAACATAAATTTTGACACTTTGAAGAATGAGGGAACATCGTCTGTTACCCCTCAGGAAAGAAGAAAGTTTTTAAAACTTGGCCTTGCCGTTGCTGGTGTTTATGCAGGTGGAAAAGTACTCTCTTTAACATCACTTGTTGGTACTGCGCATGCTTCAGGCGGTGCCAATATTGTTGAAAAATTTCCATATAATCCTCACTACAGTATGGTTATTCGTCAGTCTCTGTGCATTGATTGTGAAAAGTGTGTTGAAGCCTGCAATAAAACAAATCATGTCCCGGAGTATGGCTACAGAACACGTATTTTGACCAAGAAATACTCAGGAAGTCTTGATAAACAGGTCGAATTCATCCCTGTCCTTTGTAACCACTGTAACGATGCGCCATGTGTCCGAGCCTGTCCAACACGAGCAACATACAAAGATCCCGTCACCGGCATCGTTCGCATGGACAGTAAAAAGTGTATTGGCTGTAAAACCTGCATGCTTGCTTGTCCTTACGATGCGCGTTACTTCAGTGCCGAAAGACATGCCGTTGACAAATGTGACTTCTGCTGGGAGGAGCGTTTGTCTAAAGGAGAAACACAGACCGGTTGTTCTGCCGCCTGCCCCACCGGTGCCAGAACCTTTGGAAATCTTACCGACCCTGACAATATCGTATACAAACTAGTTCACCAGCTTGAAGAGCAGGTGTGGGTTCTGCGTCCGGCTGATGACACTAAGCCCAATATCTTCTACATGAAAGGAAATATGCGCTCCGTCGATAACATCCTTAATGAACAAAAATTCAAATATTACGACCCAAATAAAGCGTAAGACTTTCCATTAGACGTATCTTGCAAAAGATACTGATAAAAATCCCTTCCTGCCATACTCTGCAGGCAGGGATTTTTTTTATGCTACACATTTAAGACTCCTCCCGCCGTTTCCTCACCACCTGATCAAGTCAAATCAATCCGGCACGAACTGTGCAGCATTATTAAAAAGAACAGTTTTGTGGGATTCTATGCTACACTAACGTTGTGTTGTGTGGTATTTGAAACACAATCTCGCCACACCTATGTTTCATCTATGCGGTTGATACAGCTTTCGTTCAGTTATTTACTTCAAAAAAGGGTCAAAAAATGAATTCTTCCCGAAGAAATGAGATCCTTCTCGCCATAAATCATCTTGCTGCCTCCGAAACAGACGAGCCCATCGGAGCGGATACCTTACTGAAGAAATGTTGTGAAATAATCATGCAGAATCATGAGTACTGTCTTATCTGGGCAGGTACCCTCGACACTGACGGCACAGCCATCACTCCCCTTACTGCACTCACATCGGCCAATATCCCCGACCGGGATTGCATGCACCTTGTTGAGCAGGTAATCACCAATATGGATGACACTAATCCTGCTGCCAATGCGCTCAAATCCGGATCAAATGTGATCATACAGGATATACGTGCAACCGTTCATTTCGATGCGCTTCGTGAAATTTCCTTAAAAACTGGGTTTCGTTCATGTTCCTGTTGGCCACTCAAGTATAAGGATCTTGAATTTGGCATTATCAATATCCATTCTGAAAAAATTGGTTGTTTCACTGAGACCGAGGCTTCTTTTTTAGAGACAGTCATCGCTGATATCGCCCTTGCTCTTTATACCCAGGATATGAGAATGAGGATTCAGGTTGAAAGAGATTTTAACCGTGAAATGGTCGATACCATGCAGGCATTGTTAATCTCTATTTCCCCCTGTGGCAAAATCCTATCCTTCAATCAGAAGGCAGAAGAGGTTACCGGCTACACAGAAGAAGAGGTGATTGATAAATACTGGGTTGATGTTTTGATGGCTGAAGAAAACAGAAAGGCTGACCAGCAGCTTCTCAGCCATGTACTCAAAGGTGAAAAGGAACAGATGAATTTTGAGTCGTGTCTACTCACCAAAAATGGGCAAAAACGTTTTATCAACTGGCATGCTTCATTTCGGCAAAACCTCGAAAAAGGTAAACTAGGACTCGTTCTTTTTGGCATAGATATTACTGGAAAACTCCAGGTAGACCATGACCTCAAGCAGGCGCTTTCACAATGGGAAAATATCTTCTCTGCTATCCAGGATCCTGCTCTTATTGTCACCAAAAATTCAGTTATACTTGATGCCAATCCTGCCACCTTCACAGCTGCTCGTAAAATACGTCACGATGTTATAGGACATAAGATTTGTGATATTCTTCACCTCGGTCGGGCCAAAGGCGCACCTTGCCCTCTAGAAAACTATATTTACAAAGGACAGAGCAGAATAATCGAGACAGAACTTCGCGGGTTACATGGTAATTACCTGCTTACCATCAGCCCATTAAACATGGATAACGGTAATCAGGAAGCTGCCCTACTCGTCGCAAGAGATCTTACCGAAGAAGAACTTATGAAGGCAGAGGCACTGCGTTCGGCTCAACTCGCCTCCGTTGGTGAGCTTGCAGCCGGTGTTGCCCATGAAATCAACAATCCTATTAACGGTATTATTAATTACGCGCAGATAATACTTGATGATCCCGATGACCCAGAGAATGAAGACCTTCTCACTCGCATTAAGAAAGAAGGGCAACGAATCGCTTCTATTGTTTCCAACCTGCTTGATTTTTCAAGACGTCAAGAAGAGTCTCCAGATGAAGTAGCAATTCAAACTATCATGAACAAAAGTCTTGAACTCGTCAGCCATCGTTTCAAAAATGATCAAATTCATCTCGATAATCAGTTAACCGATGACCTCCCTCTTCTCTATTGTAATTCACAACAAATTCAACAGGTGTTGTTGAACATCTTATCAAATGCCAGATACGCTCTCAACGATCGTTTCCCCAATCCTGATCCCAGAAAAAAACTCACCATTCAAGGAGAGGTTATAACAAAAGCAAAAGAAAACTTTATTCGAATCACAATTACTGACTATGGAAGTGGCATTGAGCAGGATTTGATTGATCGGGTCTTTGATCCATTTTACTCAAGCAAGCCAAAGGGTGAAGGTACGGGACTGGGTCTTTCAATCAGCCACGGCCTAGTACACGATAATAATGGATATCTTAGAATCATCAGTGAAGTTGGAGTTTCCACATCGCTTCTTGTTGATTTACCTATTGTTGAAAACCAAGGAGCATACAATGAAAAAACAATTTAACTCTTCAATCCTACTCTCCATTGCTTTTTTCCTTGTTGCCTGTGTCTTATATATCCTTGATACTAAAATCAGCAATAGTTGTACGAATGACAGTTATATCCCCTTTAATATCTGGTCCGTCGTTATACTTTTTATACTCTACGCCTTAACGCTCTTTCTTTTTTCCAAAGAGTCCAGAGATCATCAAAACCAAGAGCGAAGCCTTACAGAAAAGCTAAAGACCTCCAGTGATTCTTTAGATGACGTACAATCCACACTTGAAGATGCTGTTGAGAAGAAAACCTTTGAGATGTCTGTTATCAACGCTTCTCTTAATCGTGAAATAGCAGAACGGTTTCAGGCGGAAACGGAAGGTAGTAAACTTCGTAAACGCCTCCATGCCATACTCAACTCTGCGGGCGATGGAATATTCGGGATCGATATTCAGGGAAGAGTTACCTTTGTAAATAATAAGGCAACTGAATTGCTTGGATGGCGTGAGGAAGAACTTATAGGGAAATCACACCACGACCTGGTTCACCATACCCATAAAAACGGTCATCATTTTCCCGTTGAAGAATGTCCTATTTATATGGCATACAAAGATGGCCAAATTCACTTTGAAACAAACGATATTTTCTGGACTAAATCAGGGGATAGCTTTCTTGTAGAATACACATCCACCCCACTGCTTAGTAATAATCAAATATCCGGGGCAGTTGTTGTCTTCAAAGATATCACTAAAACAAAACGCCTGGAACGGCAACTTCATCTTATTGTCAACTCTGCCGGTGAAGGTATCTTTGGTCTCGATATCGATGGTAACGTTACTTTTATGAACCGCGCGGCATCCATTATGCTCGGCTGGGAGATGGAAGAGCTTGTGGGGAAATCACATCATGAACTCGTCCACCATAGCCATGCCGATGGCAGTAAATATTACGAATCGGAATGCCCAATCTATATGGCATGTAAAGATGGCCAGGTTCATTTTAATTCCGATGATATCTTCTGGAGCAAGGATGGAAGTAATTTTCCGGTTGAATACAACTCCACTCCCATCATCGAAGGGAAGGAACTTACGGGAGCAGTTGTTGTTTTCAGAGATTTAAACACATTTTCTTAAATCTTTTTAGAAATTCGTTTTAGTATCAGATACAGTTTACAGGAGAAGTAATGGAAAACTTGCCAGCAGTTGAGATACCCATCCTTGTGGTTGACGATGAAGAATCATTACGGCACACCTTTAAAATATTTCTAAAAAGAGAAGGCTACGGACCAATCATTCTTGCCTCAAATTTTGAAGAGGCGGTTGGAGAACTCACCTCCCAATCATTCGACCTGATTATCAGCGACATTGTACTCGGTGGAAACTCAGGGATAGACCTATTAAAACGAATAAGAGAATTGAATATCAACTGCCCTGTCATTATGGTGACGGGTTATCCCCATGTAGATACCGCCTCCGAAGCACTGCGATTGGGTGCCTTTGACTATATCCAGAAACCCGTAGAAAAGGATCAGCTCCTGAAAACTGCCCGCCTAGCTCTGCAACAGCACCGACTTGTTGCCGAAAAACAAAGGGCAGAAGAGGAAAAAGATCTCTATCGAGCATATCTTGATACTTTATTCAGAAGTGTTTCCGACAGTATCATGGCCATAGATCAGAACATGAACATAATAAAAATGAATCAGGCAGCACGATCATTTTTTGGTACCATCAACCCTGCCATGGCAGAGGGTGTAAATCTCTCCGTTGCATGTATGGATAAAAGGCACTGCTTTTTCAAAGAGGATGCGGAAAAAGTTCTCCGATCTGGAATCGAAATCAGAGAACATCGGGTTGAATTTACGACTAAAGCGATGATAAAAAAGGTTGTGAGTGTGTGCGTGTCACCTCTCGAAGATGGACGAGGTGGGTTTCATGGGGTGGTGATTGTTATTCGTGACATGACAATCCTCACGGAAATGGGTACGGCAAAACAACGAATTTCTTTCCACCGTATGGTTGGAGCAAGTCCCGCGATGCAGACTGTTTATACCATGATAGAAAATGTGGGCAAGGTGGATTCTGCTGTTTTGATTACAGGTGAAAGTGGTACTGGAAAGGAACTGGCGACCGAGGCACTTCATCTGGAAAGTCATCGAAAAAACAGACCATTAGTGAAGGTTGATTGCACTGCTATCCCTGAGAATCTTCTTGAAAGTGAACTTTTCGGCCATAAAAAAGGATCCTTTACTGGTGCGGATCAGGACAGGATGGGGAGAATTCTCCAGGCAGACGGCGGCACTCTTTTCCTCGATGAGATCGGAGATATACCCTCGATGATGCAACTGCGCCTTCTTCGTTTCCTGCAGGAAAAAACATTTTATCCCGTGGGACGTGACACTTCAATCCAGGTAGATGTACGTATAATTGCAGCTACCAATGTAAATTTGCGTGAAAAGGTACAGCTTGGTAAATTCAGAGAGGACCTCTATTTCAGGCTACGGGTTATTGATATCATCCTGCCCCCTCTTCGCGAACGAACAGGGGATGTCCCTCTGCTCGCAAACAATTTCATAGAATACTACTCCCAGCAGATGAGAAAACCGATATCCGGCATATCGGATCAGGCCATGACGCTTCTTTCTAACTACGCATGGCCTGGAAACATTAGAGAACTTGAACATGTGATAGAACGTTCATGCGTACTCTGTCACGGATCCACAATAGCAAGTGAGCAACTTCCCTTGGAAATTCAGAACCAAACGGTCTATCCAGATCCCGCCCCCCCCTCTTTATTGCGACAGGGAGGTGAAATTCAGTCACCTGAGCATGTTTTATTTTCAGATCCATATCAGGGGAACAGCATAGAGAGTAGAATCATTGCAGCGCTTCAAAAAAGTGGCGGAAATAAAGCAAAAGCCGCACGACTCCTCTCGATTGATCGCTCAACTCTTTACCGTAAAATACGTGAACTCAAAATTGATTTAAGTAGCTTTGAGCTTTAACTCATCGCCCCGTACTACACTTGTGTGGGAGCACAAGTGTAGTATTTGCTACACTTATGCTTTGAGCATTTTTGTTGATGCAAAAAGTCTACAACCATTGTTATCCCACTGTTTATTCGGCATATATCGAATATCAAAAAACAATTATATTCCTAACCAACGTTTTTCTTTAATTCCGGTACTCTGCCAGCCCAAATCACAAAAAAAGAATATATGTCGGCACTTCAGTGCCTTATGGATAAATATAAACACATTTCTTCAATGGCATCGTATGTGCAATAACTCAAATTAAAGTGGATAAGTCCTCTCACTCAAGGAGCAGACATGCAAGCCATACCATTTCCCATTGAATCCTTTCCATCTTCTCTTGACGAGTTTAAAAAACTCTTTGAAAGTGAAGAAAGAAGTCTCCATTTTCTGTTTTCAAAAAGATGGCCCGATGGTTTTGAGTGTCCTTACTGCAATTGGGTCAACAGAGATTTGCAACCTACCAAAGCGATGACCTGCAGTCACTGTGGGCATCCAACTTCAATTACCACAAACACCATAATGCACGGTACCAAGAAACCGCTTTCACAATGGCTTATCTGTATCTATTGGCTGACTTCCTCAATGGGTGGCAACAGTGCAAAGGATCTGCAACGTTTGTTAAAGCTTTCAAGTTATCAAACAGCATGGACATGGTTACAAAAGCTTCGTATGGCCATGAGTCTTGCTGACAAAAAAAAGTGCCATGATACAGTGGAACTCTCCGACGACACCATAGTACTTGGTGGTGAACCACTGGTACAACCTCGCATCCTGTGCGTGGCAGAAATCATCCTTCCTGCAGGTATAACCGGAAGAATCAAAATGGCTGCAATCCAGTCACTCGACAGCAAAACCATTAACGCATTCCTCGACAAAAATGTTACTTCAGGTTCCTCATTAATCACTCCCGAGGGAAATCAATACAGCCTGATAAACAAGAATAATTTCATTTCCATCACAGACCCCGCAATCTACAGAACCAGACAGATCATTAAAAGCTTTGAGATTTGGATTAATAAAATTCATCGAGGTGGCGTTGCAGCCAAACATCTGCAACTCTATCTGGACGAATTTTGTTTTCGCCGTAATGCTGAAATGCTTCCCGACAGAGAGGCTGTATTCAACCTCCTGCTCTCGGGAGTAATTGGCAAGAAATCGCTTTCCTACAAAAGCATTATTTCGCAATCCACTACGGAGTAAAATATGTCTCAGATTCAAACAGGCCTGCTTGTCCTCCTTTTAACCCTGATTGGTGTTGTTGGATATAATGTTTATCTCCACGAAACAACCCCAAATGAAATTTCATATTCCGAATTTATAGAACTACTCGAAGATGGGAAGATAAAAGATATCCATCTCAAGGGTGGTGCGGTAACCGGAACAGACATAACTCGCCATGAATTTAGTTCCTTTATTGTCGACCTTCCTTCAATCCTTCCAATGATTGAGAGCCAGGGAGTTATCATCACTGCTGAAAAAGACAGTGAAAACTTCGGTGGCTTTATGCAGTCGATGGTTCCGGTATTTTTGATTCTTGGCGGGTACCTTATCTTTTCTCGTATGCAAAAGGGAGGAAATAAGGGTGGTTTTGGAAAGACCAAGGGAGGATCTTTTCATCCTAAGAAAAATACAGGATTAACCTTTAATGATGTTGCCGGGATCAGTGAAGCAAGAACTGAACTTGTTGAAATTGTAGAATCTTTGAAAAACCCTGATAAATTTTCAACACTTGGTGGCTACATTCCTAAAGGTGTTCTTCTTCAGGGCCCTCCAGGCACAGGAAAAACTCTTCTTGCAAAAGCAATTGCAGGCGAGGCGTCAGTCCCTTTCTATTCTATTGGCGGATCTGATTTTGTAGAGATGTTTGTAGGTGTTGGAGCATCAAGAGTACGTGAGTTGTTCACAGAAGCAAAAAAGAACTCTCCTTGCATTATCTTTATCGATGAAATCGATGCCATTGGAGGAAAACGCAGTGGTGGCAATGCCAGTGGGTCCAATGACGAACGAGAACAGACACTGAATGCCCTTCTGGTTGAAATGGATGGATTCGATTCCAATCAAACGGTTATTATCATAGCTGCAACCAACCGCCCAGACATCCTGGACCCTGCCCTGCTCAGACCTGGACGCTTTGACCGCCAGGTGACAATTTCTCTTCCGGATGTGAAAGGACGACGTAAGATTCTTGAAGTGCACGCCAAAAAAATCATTATGGCTCATGGCGTCAATCTCTCAGAGGTCGCACGAGCGATACCAGGTTTCAGTGGAGCTGAGATTGCTAACTTGGTAAACGAAGCAGCATTAATGGCTGCCCGTAAAAACAAAAAAGGTGTTGAGAAATCAGACTTTGAAGAGGCAAAGGATAAAATCAGTCTTGGACTTGAGCGAAAGAATGTTGTTATCAACGAAAAAGACAGAAGAGTAACTGCCTACCATGAGGCTGGACATGCCATCACAGCAAAGCTTCTCCCTGATACCGATCCTGTCCATAAAATATCTATTATCCCTCGGGGACAAGCACTCGGTCTTACACAGCAAGTACCACTTGATGATAGATATACCTACTCCCGTGAATACCTTGTAAACAGGATCAAAATACTCATGGGCGGGAGAATCGCAGAAGAAATAATCTTTGATCACCAAACAACTGGAGCAAGTAACGACATTATCGGTGCAACTGAAATTGCCAGTCGTCTGGTCTGTGAATTTGGAATGAGCGCATCAATCGGCCCAATTGCTTACATGCAGGAGCAGGGTGGATTTCTTGGGGCCACAAGCACAATGAAACCCCACAGTGAAAAAACTGCCGAACGCATCGACAATGAAATCAAATCAGTCATCGAGGAATGCTACGTGGAAACCAAAGAGCTCCTCACTGCCAACAACAAGTTTCTGCACAAACTTGCAGAGGCACTACTTGTTAATGAAACCGTAGATGGCGAAGAATTTGAGATTGTCCATAATTGCTATATAAACGATATAAAGATTGAAGCAAATTTAAAGAATACAAGTAAGGAGGAATAAGAGCATTAACGAATTGAAGACAGGATATGCCTGAAGTTTGTTTTTTTTAAAAGGAGGAAAGTAAATGCAAACACGAAAAAAAATCATAAGGACAGCATTTGCCCTTACGATTGGAACCATCCTGACAGCCCCAATACTTTCATGGTCAATGGACCCATCCGATGCACCGGATACCGTTACCATCGATACCATGAGTAAAATTTACGGCGCCGTCGAATTTGATCATGCCATGCATGTTGACTATGCAAGTTGTCAGGAATGTCATCATCATACCACCGGCGACATCGTAGCTGATCCCAATTGCGCACGTTGTCACCATAACCAAGATGAGAATGATGTTGTGAGTTGTAGTGAATGCCACATGGCGGATCGATTTAACGAAGAGTATCTCAAAACACTGGAAGACCCCAAGTTGTATCATATAGACAAGCCAGGCCTTAAAGGCGCATATCATCTAAATTGCGTCGGATGCCACCAGATCACTTCTGGCCCCACAGGCTGTGTTGAGTGTCATACAATGACAGAGGCTGGAGAGAAGATGTTTCGCACCGGAGCTTTTGCTCCCGCTAAAGGAACATCGTCCTCTGATCAGAAGCACTGATCAGAGTCTTCAGTGACCAGTTTTAAGAGAGGAAAACAAATGAAAAAATTATTTAACCGTAGGAATTTTCTAAAAGGCGGTCTTGCTACAACAGCAGCCGCTGCGGTTCTTAAAAACAGCGACTCAAAAGCAGCCGGTGATTTCACAGGATACCCCGAGGGAATGGGCGTTTTAGTCGACCTCACCCGTTGTGTTGGCTGTAGATCCTGTGAGGCCGCATGTAACGAGGAACAGGGGCTCCCTGAACCTGCAAAACCATTTAATGATTTATCAGTCTTTGATGAACTCCATCATGGTCAGAAAAGACGTACCAATGAGGCTGCCTATACCGTTGTTAATCGCTATGATGTACCGGAACTTGATCACCCACTGTTCAAGAAATTCCAATGTAACCACTGTAACGAACCAGCATGTCTTACTTCATGTTTTGTTAATGCCTATACCAAAACACCTGAAGGTGCAGTTATCTATAACGCCAAGGTTTGTGTTGGTTGCAGAACCTGTATGATCGCGTGTCCGTTCTATGTTCCAACCTTTAAATATTCAAGTGCCTTTAAACCACAAATCATGAAATGTATCTTCTGTTACGATACGCGTTTGAAAAATGGTGATGCTCCTGCTTGTGTTGAAGCCTGCCCACAGGAAGCCTTAACATTTGGCAGACGTACAGATTGTATTGATATGGGACGCCAGAGAATTCGTGAAACACCTGGCAAATATGTCGATCATATTTATGGCGAGCATGAGGTTGGTGGTACTGCATGGATGTACCTTTCAAGTGTACCATTTGATAAAGTTGGCCTCAATACTCATGTACCCAAAGAACCTATCATTAATTCTGTTAAAGATTTCCTCGCAATGGTTCCAATGGTACTCACCATATGGCCAGGTCTCTTTGTTGGATTCCATCTCCTGGCTACCCGAAAAGACAGAGTTATAGAAATGGAAAAAGAGAAAGAACTGGCAAAACAAAATGAAATTGACGAGAAGGAGGAGCAGGTATGAAACTCTTTTCTAAAGAAAGACCTGAAATTCCAATCGTCGACCATCTCAAGGAAGATGGAACAGAATGGACAATCAAAGAAAAGCTCTGGTTAGGACTATCTATTTCTGAATACAAAAAACAGTTTATGAGAAACCCCTTAAACTGGCTGATGATTCTTATCTGTAGTGTAGGTATTCCACTTATTATAGGACGTTTTGTTTTTGGTCTTGGCTGGGTAACACATGCATCCAATGATTACCCCTGGGGCCTTTTTCTTGGGTTTGGCCTTTTTGGTATGGTTCCACTATCAGCATCGGGTTTTATGCTGGGTACCACCGTTGAGCTTTTTGGCAGAAAGGATTTCCACTCCATAGAACGCCTTGCCCTTTTAAACGGTCTGCTTGGTTACTTCTTTGCTGTAATATTTCTCGAAGTCGATCTTGGTATGTGGTGGAGACTTCCCTATCCAATGTTTGTATCTCTTGGACCTGCTGCAGTTCTTTTTCTAGTCGCCTGGCATGTTGCCACTTATCTCTCCGTGCAGATAGCAGAAGTTCTCCCTGCACTTTTTGAATGGTGTGGCTGGCTTAAAGGAAAACGGGTCATTAGAAAATACGTTTTAGGTCTCACTGTAGCTGGTATCATCCTCTCCACTCTACATCAGGGAGCACTAGGTGCCCTATTCTGTTATGCGCCTGCAAAAGTACATCCGCTATGGCTATCGATTAATTTTCAGTGGATTCATTTCTTCTGTTCCTCCATTTTTGCTGGGCTTTCCATGGTAATCGTCGTCTCCACACTGATTAAAAATGGTATGGGCTGGCGTTGTGATGATGAATTCCTGGACAATCTTGACTATGTGACAATTGGAATGGCTAAAGGTGCATCGTACGCCATGATCACTTATCTGATTATTAAGATAGTTGCAGTAGCTCATGATCAGGAATGGTCTTACCTCCTCACTGGTTGGGGAAGTTACTATATGCTTGAGCTTGCAGTTGCAGTTGTTTTGCCCATGCTTATGTTTGCAATCGGTATCAGAAATCACTGGGTAAAACTGATACGATTTGGCGCATTAATTGCAGCAGTTGGAATCATCTGGAATCGGCTTAACACATCTCTTATTTGTTACAACTGGCAGATGTATCAGGAAATTCCACACTGGAAGGAAATCTGGATTACAGTTACAGTGTACTCATTTTTCTTCATGACTTACCGCTTTATCCTTTATCGACTTCCCATTGTCTATAATTGGAAAGGTGAGAAATAGTACCTGAGATGTAACTCAACGGCCAAAGCTTCCATTCGAAGCTTTGGCCATCTCCTTAACTCTTTCAGAGAGATAAAAAAATGAAAAACTTTCTGGCAACAATTTCATTGAAACGAATCTTCTCTCTTTTTACAATTATCACAATTTTTCTTCTCTTTATTGTAATTTTCTTTGCCGGAAAACAGTATTTTCTCTATCGACACTGTATAAATATCGTTGACTCAAGCCAACAACTTCTCTTTCATTACACAGGTATAAAAGAACATATAAATGAAACACTTCTAAATGACAAACTTCCTAATGTATCAGAAATTAATAAGGAAATCCAAGGACTCGACACCCACTTACAGGGTATACTTGAGGACATATTAATTCCCGAAGAATTTAAACTTAACTTTATAAGTCAACTCGATTTAGTAAACGTCACTGTTGCTCTCAGAAACCTGCAAAACATAACTCAGGACACAAAAAATAAAGAAACAACTGCTCTCTCAATACAACTACGTAGTATCAACACAAAACTGAACAGCTTCAACCAACTTATCAGCCGATATACACAGACCCAACTCCTAGGTCTTCATAAAGCCCTTGTGGGACTTCTCGCCATCGTCATAGCCCTTGTGAGCCTTATGCTCTTTATTGTAAATCAATACATAACTGCCCCTTTACTACACGCCTGCAGATCTTTGTCACCTGACGATTCCACACCTGTCACTCTCTTTTCATTTCATAAAATCATTGAAACACTTGCGGCCGGATCAAGCGGCATCACCACAAACAATAGTGAAAGAAACAGTCGTGAACTTACAAGTCTCTATCGCTATAGCTCGATTGGTCATCTTCTAGGCGGGCTTAGTCATGAACTGACTAATATCTCAAACGGCACAATTAATTACACTCAGGCGGTTCTTGACCTGAGCGCTGATTCCAATCTAGACGAGGACTCTACACAATTACTTCAAAAGCTCTATGTTGAAGAAAAAAAGATGTCACAACTTTTAAGCAATATGATCACCTTTACCAGCGGCAGTGAAAGCGGTCAGGCAAAAATCATGACGGCTGATGATTTTTTCGAACAGATAATAGGCCTTACCCAGAGCACGTTTAAAAATGAAAATATACAGATTCAGTTGCAGTTAAATACACAGGGTACAATGTTGAAAAATCATGTGAATGACCTGCAACTCATTGTCCTTTCTGCTTTGCAAAACAGTAGAACAGCACTTAACAAAAAGTTTTCAGGCAGCAGGCCAGGGGAAGAGAGCAAAAAAATAGCGATACGATACGACGAACAAGATCTAGAAGAAAATGGAATTATCATAGAGATTTTAGACAATGGAATACAACTTTCCACACCAACACCTGATACCAAAACAACAATTTCATGGCCCAATATGGTTTTCTGTAAAGACTTTATGCAAACACTTGGAGGCAGCCTAAGCCTAAACAGAAAAAGTGACCAAAGCAATTCTTGTATTATCACCCTTCCGCTGACATCTAAGAAATAAAACATCATTGGTATGGAAGCAGTCGCTAATCCAGTAGCTCCTTTTGGCTTCGCATCTTTTCTTTTGTTAGCGCTTGCCATAGCGACTTCGTTTCCAGACCCACGGAGGAACTGGAGACTTCTCTCTCCATAGACCTTTTCCAAGACTCCGCGCTTCCTGTTCGTAGCTTCGCCATTGATCGCAGATATCTTCCTTACAATAGTATATATGTACCCAGGCCATCCCACTCTTCACTAATTCTTCATTAAGACAGCGATTGTCAGAAAGTGTCACCATTGCAACCATTCTCCCATAATCATCCCAATCCTTAATCTGTAGATACACACTCTGGCCATCAAGCATTTTGCTTGTGAATTTCTTGGCCGTTTTAGAATAGGGCTGGTGGTATTCCGGCGTATCAATTCCCCAAAGACGCACTTTGACACTTTTTGAATGATATCTTACCCGAATAGTATCACCATCAATAATCTTCTCAACAAATGCGACATTCTTCTGATCTGCTGATAGGGAAGGGACCCATAGAAAGAAACAGCACAGACAACCAACACAGAACATCAAATTTTGAAGGCCACTATACACACGTTTCCCCGTCATTTCCGTCACCATTGGGTTAGAATTCATAAATCATTATTACGACGTTGGTTTAAGTTTATTTCAATTTTTCATTGAATAATTGCGGGAATTATTTAAAATTGCAAGTCATCTCAAATACCCATATCTGCCAAACAGGTAAATTCTTAGAATAAAGAGTAAAAAGCTACTTGTTATTTTTTCCCAGCTTATGATAAGCTTATAAATATTGGTGGTATTATTCTTCTATAAATGCCACTGTTTAGAAAAAACTTATCAATTTGTATGTAGAGCATATGGTCAATAAAGATGATACCCTCTCAGTATCCGAAGAAGAAACTCGCAATTTCCTGATCAGTCTTTCTCTGTTTGATAGCTTTAACGTCGACGAACTGACAATACTTTCCCAACATATGAGTTATATCCACCTGCAACGTGGTGAATTCCTCTTCGTTGAGGGCGACAAGGGTGACTTTCTTGGTTTTGTGGTTCAGGGTGTTCTTGAAGTCTTAAAAAAATCGGCAAGCGGCGAGAATGTTATCATTGCCCGCTTGGCTAAGGGAAGTTCAATTGGTGAAATGGCACTGATTGACAAATCTCCTCGCTCTGCCACAGTAGTTTCAAGACAACCCACCACCATGTTAACACTGACAAGTAAGGGGTTTGATCGCCTTACGGAAAAATCGCCATTAACCGGTATAAAAGTCATCCAGAAAGTAGCAAGACTCTTAAGTCTTAACATGCGTAGGACTTCAAGTAAACTTGCTGATTTATCAGCGGTTCCCGACCCGGCCTGCATCCCAACAATAACGGCAAGTTTTTATTTT
>CAZDJE010000028.1:0-40990 GCA_964505715.1 uncultured Desulfocapsa sp.
TATTACGCCTCAAATATGTGACGTTGGCTGAGTTTTATACGTAATCAGTTATCATTATAAGGGAGGATCCGTCAAATGCCGGACCGGTCGGAACGCTTACCACCCTCTTTCTCCTACATTTTCAATACCTTACTAGGATTCTCATGACTTGAGCTTCGGCCTTGGCTTGAGCGAGATCAGCGATAAAATCGGCGTTGGCGTGCAGCCTGGCCACGGCGGCCGCTCCCATTATCCGTCCGCTATCGACATCGCTCTGCCAATGGACGTTGCAGATGATACGGCTTTGACCAAATTCATATCCGCGCTTGAGGATGGCATCGGTCTTTTCCGGCACCACTTCGGTCAGGATAAGTGCCCATGCCCAACCGATCGCGGTGTGGCCAGAGGGATAGGAACCATCGTTGCGCAACCATTCCTCATCATCTGGAGTGCAGCTGGGTTGACCGTTGAACATGAAGGGGCGTTTTCGCTGATAGTGGTTCTTTGCGGTGTAGGTCGAAAGACCGGCATCGGCCAGGGTGCGGCGCATGAGCTGATAGAGGAATGGCGTCTCACCTTCCGATATTTGGAAACCGAGCACGTCGGTAAAAGCGTTGGCTGCGGCAGGGAAATGAAGGTCGGCATCCTTGGTGGCCTGGTCCCATCGTTTTGTTCCCCGCATAGCAAAGCTTTCCTCGCTGGCTTCTTCATCGCGTGCAAATGCGGTACTTCCGGGAGCCGGTGGCGGCAGCACCAGCTTCAGGCTGTCGGGAGACTCTTTCAGGTACCCGGCAACGATTCCCGGATGAACCTCTTCGACTTCCGCCGGACGCGAGAGTTGCTGGGTGGTTGCGCACCCTGAAGCAAACAAGAGCGCCGCAAGGAGGAATAAAACTGTGCTGCATTTATTTTTCATGATTTAGCCTTCTTTTGTTTAATCTAATCCTGCCACTGCTACTCTCGACTGTGCGTTGTTGATTGTGCAGTCAAGAACAGCGTTCGGGAATCCATCAATCCTTCGAAAAGCACAAGGTCCTCCCGGTTACTTTTATTACGATTCCCATTTTACTGCTAACCTATTCCAGGAAAAAGAAATGGTTTAAAAGAATAAGGTAAACATCAGACCTAATCGGGTAGCCGGGGGTTTTTCTCCCCCAGTCCCCACTCTTTTTCATTCATAACCAGCACGTCTAGGCATCTAAAGTAACAGAAAGGCTAACCAGACGATGACTGTTGGTGCTAAAGCTCCCTTAAGCAGCCCCATGGGGGAAACACCATTTTTGAAGTGGCGTTTCAGAAGAGACTGTCCGGCCGGGTTGGGAGCATTGGCAATAACTGTTAGACCGCCTCCTGCAACTGCCCCCGCTACCACCGCATACTTCAAACCGTCGGTAAAGGTAGGTACAAGAGTGCTGAGAAAGGTGATAGCTGCATTGTCGTTAAATGCTGTAAGAATGGTTGCACTGAGCATCAGCGGGATCTCCGGTAAACTACCCAGCACCGGTTCAATCCACCACCCCTGCACTCCACCATGAATAACGAGCCCACCGAGGAAAAAACCAACAAGCAGTGGCGGTTTGAGGTCTATCTTGTTTTGATAAGGCCCGGTTACTTGGGCAAATCCAAGGAAAAACAGCAAGCCCGGGATAAACAGTTCGGGGTCGTGGGCGTTGAAAATAGTCCATCCCATAAAGAGTAAGTGTACTACAGTCACCCACCCTGGCACCTTGTCCTCTCTGTTATCCCATTCCGGATCAATGTAAGGAGCCCTTTGCGATTTGGGGAGGATAATAGGAAAGTTTTCACGTAACTTTGCCAATTTGAGTTCATCAATTCGTTTCTCAAATGCCATGTGGGCAAGTTCTTGGTCCACACCTTTTTCCGCCACTTTTTCTAGGTAAAGGGGGTCCAGTTCTTCCCTTATACGGGAGGTAACTTCAGTAATTTGTTCTTCGATTCTCTTCTCAAACTGTAACTCACTTCTAACTTTTAAACCGATAGTGTCAACGTAGGCCACCATTTCGTTTCGACACAGGTATTTTTTACGAATGTCTTCTTTGAGGCGGCGCAGTTCAAATGTTTCAGCCAATTCACCAAGGGTACGACGATAGACAACATAATAGAAACAGTTTGCAATGAGGATGCCCAACGTCGCCTTCCAACCGAACTGAGTGAACATATGCACCGTACCCCAGTCCCATGGATTGGCGACCATAAGCACAGGTGGTGCAGCAAAGTGGGTTAGAGTGCCGCCGACGGAGATGTTGACAAAGAGTAGCCCCAGGGGCGCATATTTGAAGCTTTCAGGAGGGTCCACCTCGTAATATTTACTGCTCAGGAGCAAGGCTGAAATGGTCATAGCTGCCGGTTCGGTAATCAAGGAACCTAGAGTGGGCCATTTTTAAAATGGTAAGCCACCAGCCAACAATCGATCCCCCTATGAGTCTGGCAATCTTTTCCATTACCTGTTCCGAGAGTTTCAAAGTTGGGCGTGTGGCAGCTAATATCATGATAACGACAATGAACAATGATTCAGTAAAGTTGACCCTATTCGTCAGGTAGTACTTGAGGGTTGACCAGTCAAAAAAGAATACTATGGCCAATCCTAGAGCAACAGCCCATATACCAAATACGGCTTCAACCTCACCTAGAAAATGGTACAATTCGGCTTTATGTGAAACTGAATTTTTTGGTACCTCACCACGAGTTTTTAGTTGGTCATGGTCATACTGCAGACAATCTGAAATAGCTAAAAACTTTGAAGTGACAAAGGTATGAACAATGGCCAGAAAGAAAATCAGGGTGGCGATGATATTAAACGGTTTCGTTTTAATGCGGTTCAGCAATTGGCCGCTGATACTCCCTATATCCGTAGCGTTATAGCTTTCAAGAAGCATGGGAAATTCAGCCGAGCCGGCCCCTTGTGGCGCTCCCGACAAAGCAGGATCAACGATAATAAACAGCATGGCTATACAAAAAGTGAACACCAGAGTTGTCCGGATAAAATTCATGTGCAATGCCTCACTGTTATATTCTGTGTGAAAGGGATATATACTGAGGACATAGCATCACAGAGGGATGCCCCTTCATGCGGTCGCGTCGTATAGTAAAAGCCCGATCCGATATTCACTAGCGGTTCTGAATGACCATTCTTCATGGTGTCGCTATGACTTGCCTGGCCAAAGGCACTTACTGACCTTCGGAAAACGTAAAGCTTCCGCCTAATGCCAGGTGCAAATCAATTCTCGTGGCAAGGCGTTCGCTCTGGATCCGGATCAGCGCCGACCGTGCAGCCAGCACACGACCCTGAATCTGCAGTACATTTAGTACTTCGGTTCGCCCCACTTCATACTGTTTGACGGCCAGTTGATAGGCGCGCTGGTTGTCATCGACAACCTTCTCCAACAGCGCCAGCCGTCGTGTAAAGATGCGTTCATTAGCCAAGGTATTTTCTACTTCCATGAAAGCGGTCAGAACAGACTGGCCATAGACCGCAATTGCCGCCATTTGGTCGGCCGTTGCAATTTCCAGCTGACCTTCGAGTGCCCCCCCGGTATACAGCGGCGCAACGATTCCCGCAGACAGGTTACCGATAAAATCAATCAGCGATGTGTAACCGGCAGAAATGCTCAAATCGAAGCTCGGCAACTTGGCGAGCCGCGCCTCTTCCGTCAGGAAAAATGCCGCCCTTACCCGCGCCTCGGCAGCCTGAAGATCAGGTCGCCGCGATATCAGATCAGACGGGACTCCGACCGGGATCGCGGGCGGTAACGGCAATTGCTCGGAGGCGGTCTCAATATCCGCTCCCGGATAGCGTCCCAGCAACACCTCAAGGCCACGCAGAATCGAATCACGTGCAGCCGTTGCCTGTTGTACCGACTCTTCAGCGGAAGAAAGATCGGCGCCAGTCAGATAGACATCCTGCATCGTCACTTGGCCGACTCGCTCCTTTGTCGTCACGATCTCCAGTACCTCGCTGAAAATGCCGACGCTCTCTTCGGCAAGGTGAAGTTGCTGAGCGATCTCCGTAGCGAGGAACCAGGTTTTGGCCGTGGTCGCCGCAATCGATTGACGGGCGAACTCAAAGTCGGCGGTGGTAGCCGCCAAAGCAGCTTCCCCGGCGGCAGCGCGCTGACGCAACTTGCCCCAAACATCCATTTCCCAACTCATCGTTAGCGCGGCGTTGTAGGAATTGCCGGAAATAAGATCCATATTTGAAAATTTTTCGTCACCACCGCCACCGAGACCAACCATGGGTTTCAGCGATGCGCCCGCGAGACGGGCGAGCCCTGCTGCACGATCAACCTGGCTGGCCGCAACTCTCAGGTTCAGATTGTTGGTGATTGCCTCCTCAACCAGCGTATCAAGCTTGGCATCGCCAAATGTTGCGATCCAGCCGTCGTCCACCTCGCCACTATCCACTTCGTCGACTTGGAATTCGGCGGGTGTCTCGGTGGCCGATGGTAAGACCGTGGCCAGTGTTTCCTCGGCTTCAGGAGGCTGCACCGTAGCGCATGCCACGAGCAAAAACGGTGCCAGAACAATCGAGATCAAGATATGTCTGGTCTTCATATGTCTAGTCTTCATGATTTGTGCAACTCCTGATTAAACCGGCATGATATAGGCAAGCCATGCATCCATCCGCATCATGACTTTACGGATCATATAACTGATCTCGAACTCGCCGGTGTAAATCGCTGCCGTTCCAGCGGCGCCGGACTCCAGCGATCTGGCGATGTCGGGATCGTCAAGCTGGACGCGAACATAAAAGGGCGCGGGTACTATCTGCTGTGGCACTGGTGAAACACCGCTTGGTGCTAGCTGGGCAGTAGCCAAATCAGATAGCACGTACTCAACGGTTCCGGTAAAAAACTCGCCCGGGCGTGTCTTGAAGATGAGTTCAACGGCCTGACCCGGAGCCACATGGCGAAGATTGATCTGCTGTATCTGTGCCACAATGACGGTTTGCGAGTCGTCTACAAAAGCCATTGCCTGAGTGAACGGCGCCGCCATTAGTATCGAACCTTCGCGCAATGCGAGTGCAGTTACATGGCCGTCCGCCGGTGCATACACCGAAGTATTCTCAAGGTTGAACTGTGCGCCATCGAGCTGCGCTTCAAGACTCTTAACCTGAGTTTCAGCGGCCTCCACCTCGAAGAGGCTTCCTGCACGTGATTGCTGCAACTCACTCGCCTGGTCGAACCTGCGCTTGGCGAGCACCAGCTGGGCCTCGATGGCGGCAAATGCGGCCCGGTAAGGCCGGTCATCAATACGGAAAAGAAGATCGCCTTGTTTTATCGGTTGGTATTCCTCTACCGCGATCTCCGCCACTCGACCTGCAACAAGCGGCACGATCTGCACGATATGTCTGCCGGCAATAACAGGTCCTGACGGGGCAGCGAACTGCATGGGTATAAAGAGACACACCATGAGCAACATACTAAAGAGCACCGGCGACATCTTGGTGAAGGTATTCGACGGCACCTTCTTGAACTTGATCAGGACAGCCAGGACTCCAACATAGATCAATGTGAGAAAAACAATCATGACACACCTCCACCAGCGCTTGCCGGATTCATGTCGTCGACCACCGTATAAGCCCAAATCATCGCCACGATCCAGACAATGCCGGTGAGAATTCCAAGCCATCCAGCAACATTAATCGCCTCAGCCTGGGGATGCCCCCGACGGCGAGCCACTTTACCCGGCAATATTGCCAGCCAGACAACAGCACCCAATATCGTTGCTACTAGCGTCAAAAGCACAAACAGTGCAAAAAATCCTAGTCCACCCATTAGTTGGTACTCCTTAATTACTCTAATTTATTAGGCCCTGGTTTAGACATTCCAAAGTTTTGTAATTTGGAATCACATTCTTCACGTAACACCTAAACCAAGGCGACTAATCATTGATGTGGGGTCAGACCCATTTTACTTTTTAATAGATATTTTTTTAATAACCGGAAACTTCACACTTTTAACAGGCTCATAGACTCTAAAAACACCATAAAAGTCGACCCCGTTGGATGGAATTGCATTTTCACCTATGCCTTCAGGATTAATATGTATCGAGTATGTTCCATCAGGATTTGGCTTTGCATTGTAAGATGTAATATCATAAATATTCTTTTTATTAGGGATGAGAAATCGGTCTGCAAAGGAATAGATTGTTACGGTCCAGTATCCCTTATCATTTTTTAGGAGCCCCTCTTTAGGAAAGATAATTTCATACGACTCTTTACCGTTTAAAAGTTCTTTATTTTGATCAAAGACGAACGGACCATACTGAACATAACGTGCTTGTGTGCCCAATTGACCTCCAAGTGCACCAGCTGCTCTGTCCAAATCACCTCCACCTTCATAAGGTGACACAAAAAATTTGACCGTATCCTTTCCCTCTTCGACCAAATTATTTATTTTTTTAAATCCTGCATCTTGCACAGCTTGAGAGAAACTAGGAACTATAAATGGAGCATCTCCTCCGCCACCGCTCAAATTTATTTTTTTTGCAAGATCCATTACCTCTTGTTCATTATTGACAATTACCTGGCGTGTAAAGGCAAGTCCCTGGTAGGTGTGTAATACAATTTCATAGGCATCTTTAATAGGACTTTTTTGATGTGGCAAACGAATAACTATCGGCTTTTCAGGCATCACACGTACTTCCATGAAGTGATTCATATCAAATACGGATACTGAATAGTATTTGTCGTACTTGGGCATGGTGATGACCAACGATTCGTTTGATATATTGAATCAGGTATAACCGTAGTTTGTACCCGCTTGAGGGGTGACCACTGTTTTATCCTTTGCGGTAACTGAACCTGTAAACTGCCACTCGCCCATTTTGTACTCTTTGAGCCAGGCATCTCTCATCTCTACCTGTTTTATGGCGGGGAACCATTTTATGTATTCTGCAAGATCAGCACTGTCAAAGGTTTTGGTAGATGTTTCTTGGGCACTAACGAAGCTGCTCATCATCAAGAATAGAAAGGCTGTAAAGCATAGAACTAGGATATATTGTTTGTTTTTCATTTTCTCTCCTTTTTGACCGGCTCAGCGTTCGGTAGCTTGTAGGTGCCGTCCACAACGCTAGCCCCCGGGCGGTAGACACGCATGAGGAAGTTCCAGCCCTCGGTGACGTCCAATCGGTTGGGCACATCGCCGCAGAGCTCCTTCGATCCGTAATACACGGTAAACGCGCCGTCTTCGTTCAATTTCACGTTGGATGAATTAACAACGACGTTATCGCTTTTCATGTAGCCATCACTGCCATAAACCGTGATGGACCAGAAAGCATCATTGTCAGGAACCTGATAGGTGGCTTGATAGCATTGCTTGTCGTCATGGTCGCCGCTGTAGTTCAAGTAAATGGCGTCTTTTTCGGGGAACAACCCCCAACCACCGGCCGCGGCGAGATGACGGGACTTCTCTTTAACAAGCGTACCGCGCGGCCCCTGCATACCGTTGTAATTCTCTAACTGCTGCGCCTCTTTTTCATATTGCTCAGTCAGGGCTGTTAGTGATGTCAGATCCCACTTGAAGGGAGGGAATGGGTCGGCGCTTTTAGCCGTAATGACGATCTGATCCTGCAACTTATTGACCAGTTCAATTTCTGCCGGGTCATTCGCATCAAAAATTTGTAGCCGAATGAGTACACACAAATATTTGGTGTCTTGCGGCAATTTATGGGTGCCTGCGGTATAGATCACGGAGGGCACATAGTGATCGTTGTCAATAAGAAGGACGGATACGTAGCGACCACCCGCAATCTCCGGCACCGTCACCGTTGCGCCACCTTCCGTGTCGACAACAGCTCCAGAGTACAGCGTGTCCTTATTCATTCGAACGACAGGTTGCTGATCCACTGGCGAGGGAGCACGATGGTGATCAAAAAGATTCACACCGCCAGATCTCATAGCGCTAGCCGAAAATGTCCGGTCAGTTTCCGCCCGGATGTACGTCTCCGGCGTCACAATGCCCCCCTCAGCTGCGATGGCAGAGTGGCTAATGCTTAGTAAGCTACAAACTATCAATGCAGTTGTGATGACTGGACGATGTATCCAGTTGTTGATATTCATTTTCATTTCCTTTATTTATTTTTTCGAAACTTTAACAAGTGGTGGATTAACCCATTCACCTTCAAGTGCCTCTTTCTCTGGCCCATACAGTCTCAACACAGCATAAAAAGGTCCATCAGGTGCCGGTAGCCAGTTTGGCTCTAGTTTTTCGCCAGGTGACTCTTTTTGGATATAAAATGTCAAAGAACCATCCTCTGCAACAACAAATTGATCCATCATAGGAGAGTTGAGCAGATATCTGTTTAAAGGATTGTCGATCAGCAGTTGTGTTTTGCCATCATACATTGTGAGAGACCAGAATGCTGTTACAGGCGGAAACTCACCTTTTTTGAAGGTAAGTGTATAGTTGTTTTGTGAGGCATCAAACGGAGCACCCTGAGGATCTACTAGATAGCTAGGGTAGATGGCTTCATCACCCGAATTACCATACAGACCCTGATGTGCAGCAGCGGCACGCAAAAGAAACTGGTCATCCAACTTATAGTTCTCTTTTGCACTCTTGCCCAGAAATGCTCTTGTTCCAAATATTTTAGCACTCCCCAGTGGGTCGGAACTTTCTTTTGCAAGGAATGCTTCTATCTCGGCAAAGCCTTCTTTAACACCCTCCTCAATAGCCTTTTGTATCTCAGGAGAGAATGTATTGATATCAAAGTTACCTTCAGTGCCCAATCCGATCTTTGCAAATCGCTTCATTAAGGCTTGCTCTTCTTGAGGTGTTTCTACAAGAGTGAGCATAAAATTTATATAATTGAATGCAGCGGCTGTAAATTGCTCACCTTCTGTCCATTTTGGGTAATCGAGTGCAGGTGCCGCAGCAGGACTTTTAACCCCAAGATAGGAACTCAATGGCTCAAGACGGTAAGCATCTTGTGTCGCTTTGACATTTTTCAAATCATCAGAATTAAACAATTGCGTACGAATTATGCTAAAAAGAAGCTCCGTCTCACAAGGAATGACCTCTTTAATCCCCTCAGGAACCTCACCATTCCAGTCTGGTCCGGTGATAAGATATTTCCCAGGAACATTGCCTGTTGCGACAGTGCTGACATAAGCGAAGTTATGCGTAAAGAGATCAATGAGCTGGACCTCATAAAAGCGCTCTTTTTCTATCTCTGGTATAGTCAAGACAAGTGGTTCAGCTCTCATATCTCCCCATACCATACAGTAAGGGGTGTCTGAATTTGGAGTAACGATAGCTTTGTCTTCCGGGGTGTATACTCTGGCCATACATGCCAAATGATTGAGCTCCCCTTTGTACTCAGGTGATTTTTTATCAACCACATAGTTGTGCATCGTTTTGTAATTAAGCACCATAGGCAAACCATAAATATAGGCTTCTTTGGCAATAGCTTTAGCCTCTTTTGGGCTTAACTTTGGCTCTGTAGCGAAAGCTGAACTAACTATGACTAGACTGATCAGCACCATTGAACAGATCTTTTTCATTTTATCTCCTTTCGATTAATATTATAGAGGAAGCGTTTACTTTACGGGCATTACTTTCGGGAACGTCCAAGTCCTATGGACTGCTGGTGAACCATTACGGTTATTTTTAAAAACTTTTTGCAATAGTTAAGGTCAACAAGTCACCTTCGAACCGGGCTTTTGCATCATATTCTTTCATATAACGAAACGATAAAGAGGCGTCCCATGGTGCATAGACTAAACCGAGTTGCCCTCCAATGCTGTGAACCTCATCTTTAACATTTAATACCTGAGTCACATCACTCCCTGAATCAAGGTTTACCTGCCATTGACTAGCGCCTGCAAGACCCAATTCGCATAACAGCGTCTGGGCCTTATTGATGGGTAGATATTGGCTGACGCCCCAATCCAGAAGAAATCGATCGCCAGGAGTGACATTAACATCGTCTTTATCCTGATTGAACTCATACGCTCCATTTATCATAACTGCCGTCCCCTGAGTTTCCCATGGGAACCAGGTCACACCAGCCTTGACGACATGGGACCAAAAACCTAAACCCGTATTATCGGCAGCACCGTTATCATATTTGCCAGTTGGCGCATACAGACCGTATGCCGCAGCGATGGCAAAATGTTTTGAGTTCCATCCCAACCAGACGGGTTGAATATAAAAATCCCCCACTCCCCATTGCGATTCATCAATATTCACTCCCTGATGTGTAGTGGTGCTGAGTGCAGCCTGGAAACTGGCATTTGAAACAGGGATTTGTGCAAATACTGCGTAAGTAGCACCAAGTATTTTCCAGGGACTTGACCAGATAAAAGTTGGGACTATTGAAATTGAATCAACAGAGGTATCAATATTTAGAGAACCTATTGAATCTACGGACTTTCCGTTCCAGTCTTTATAGGTATCCGTTGTGTAAAAAACGTTATACTGGGCATAATAAAACCCTGGTTCTGGAACAAGAAAATCTCTAACACTTGCTACACCGGGCAAATAATGTCCGAGTTCTCCTGCTTGCAAGGGGCATATCGTTCCTGATAAGGCACCTATCGTCATAAGTGCTATCGCTAAGCGTATACTTTTTAGAGAGTGAATCATCGAAATAACCTTATTTAATGTTTTTGAGATCTATCATAATTTGGGCAACAGAAATTGTATTTGGAAGCGCAAGGTCAAATTATATTAGCTGCGTTTCCTTAAGAGGCACGTAAACATTTGAACACTAGATTATGGTTAAGCGATTTGAACGAATTGACTTACCACATTAAAAAGCTCTTCTTTACAAAACGGTTTGGCAATAACATCATCGAAATCAGAATTTTCAAGCAACCATGGCGTACCTGACATCGCAATAATGGGGGTTGATTGCTCCAAATCATTTTTTACATAGTTAAAGAAGTCATTTCCTGACATTTCGGGCATTTTGATATCGGTGAGAATTAAATCATATGGGTTGTTATGAAGTTTTTTAATTCCTTCCTCAGCACTTTCTGTCACATCAACGGTAAAACCGATCTTAGTCAACATTCGACGCAGCATTTCTAGAATCATCTTTTCATCATCAATGACTAAAATTTTGACTTCCGAGTAATTCATCAAGTGCTCCAACAACCCAGGGCCCCTGCATGGTCAGGCCAACTGCGACCGGTCCGGCACCCCAGATAATTCCCCCAAGCCAAACGACCTTCCTTGATCTTCATAAAATCCTGGCTGGCTGACAAGCGTTACGAATCAAGAATAGTTAACTTCTGCAATATTTCCTTTTCAAGATCCTGAAGCAGGACGGAGTATTCCTGTTTCCGCAACAATGCCTCCTGGGAGGACTGATTGCTCCAGAAGTGGAAAGCATTGTTGCATTTATGATAATCCATACAGATTTCCCGAAACATATCACTACTCTGAAAAAGATCTTGTATCAGAGGACTGTAATTAGAAAAATGTTGAGAAACTAATAACAAACTCTCATGCATGACAGTTATCTCTATAACTCCAACAATTATAATTATTCTTACAATATCTATAAAATAGTATATGTTTTCTAGTAACCTAATTTAGGATAAATTAATTCTGACGACACATGAATATTTCCCATGGTTATCCCTGCTGATATCACTCACAAACAGCTCCAGCGAATACTTGCAAGCCCAGAGTTCACGGCCACAAAAAGCCAACGAGAATTCCTGAACTTTGTAGTCTTGGAGACACTTGCAGGAAACACAGATAAAATCAAAGGATTCACTGTGGCAACCCGTGTATTTGGGAGAGGAGATGACTTTGACCAGTCCATCGACCCCATTGTCAGCATTCAGGCCAATAAATTACGGCGGGCGTTGGAACGTTATTACCTGGTTATCGGTCACAATGACCCGGTATATATAGACATCCCCAGAGGAACGTATGTCCCTGTTTTCACACAAATCATACCACCAAAATTCGTCACAGAAACTCGAATAGGTACAAGTAAAAAAGGAGTCGTTGACGAGTCGTGGCCTACACTCCTCATCCGCCCCTTTATGAATCTAACGAGCGACTCTACGTTGAATTGGCTGGGATCAGGTTTTGCAAGTGAACTTAGAATGGAAATGACCTCGAACAAGGATATTCAGGTAATAAAAGATATTCCGGGCGGGGGCAATAGACGGGCAGCAGACACCATTGCCAGATTTGTGATTGATGGAGAAATTCTCAACGACATAAAAGGGCTTAAAATAATTGTCACATTGACAGATACCTTGAGCAATCTGCAAATCTGGTCTAAAGGACTCAACTGCGATAGTGATCCATCGCAGTTGATTGCTTTTCAGAAAAAGATCGTACAGACTGTTGCTGCCCAGATAGGATGTGAAAAGGGAGTTATTGCAAATAAAATTCTTACGGAATCTACGGATAAGGCTCCGCAACAATTAAAGACCTATGAAGCAATCCTGAGATTTTTTGAATATGAGCAGGCTCCAACTGAAGAAGGATTTATACAGGCCTTGTACGCTCTGGAACATGCCAAAAAACTTGAGCCTCTGTGTAGTAAGGTCTGGTCTATGCTTGCACGTCTTTACATCATCATATACTCTCTTGAAATTCCTGGATTTGCTCTTGGCGATGCAAAAAATGAGGCAGTGTCCTGTGCAGAAAAAGGAGCCAAATTTGCACCCGACAGCCAGTTCTCACGTGCAATCCTGGCGTTCGTCAGACTTCTAACTAATGAAACATCTGCTGCAAAAGAAGAGGCTCAACTAGCCTATGAACTCCATCCCGATTCAGTTGTTCTACTAGACACAATAGGATATGTGATGGCCCTGTCGGGAGACTGGGAACAGGGGACAGAATTGATTAAGAAAGCAATCAGAAGGAACCCATTCCATGCTGATTATGCGCACTACGCACTCTGGGCAAACTGGATCAGACAGAAGGACTACGAACAGGCTTACCAGGAAACAATGCACCTTAGAAGCCCACAGAACTTCTGGGAACCGCTGGTAAAGGCATCCACCCTTGGAAACCTTGGGCGATTGGAAGAGGGGAGAAAGTCTATTGAGGATCTGCTCACCCTTAAACCGGACTTCCCGAGCCGTGGCCGAATTTTGATAGGACGATTTGTAAAGTTTAAAAGTATTGCAGAGTCGACTGTTGACGGGCTGAAGAAATGTGGACTGGAGCTTGCTTGAGCCATCTTTGTTGCATTCACAATAAATACCCTTTCAGATAAACAGATTCAAAAAGGGAATAGTATTCCGGGGACACAATACCTAACAATGTGTGCTTTATAGGGCAAAATGGCGTTGTATATTATGCATTTCCCTTCAAACATTATACTCACAATGCATTCATCATAAAAAAAACTGTGCTTTTACCCATAGTAAGAAAAACAAAAATTGCCCGATCGTAGGTAGCATTAACGCTATCTATTGATCAGAAATCTCGTGTCCCCCCAACGGTTATACCTTCGAGCAGTGTTTGAATTTCAGATAGTGTAAAATGTATTCCTTCAAGGTTTACAGCATCCGAGACCAATTCAGCCAATTGTCTGCGGGCAAGCATTATGGCCTTGGCCTTATTGGTATCATGTACTGAGGCTATGTTCCAAAATTATCTCCTCTGGAGCAACAATTCATTTTTTTCGACTACCTCATTTGGCATGGAAATCATGTTTTCCTATAACACCTTTAGCAAACGATTTTTCGTGCATACTATGTTCGAAATGCACTGGTTCATTGTGTATTTTTTTTTTAAGGTTTAAATAATACTGTTAGTACTTACAACTGAAAATTTTAAAATCAGAGGATTTGACCATGCAAATATTACCAACAAGTTTGACCATGCGGACGTTACCAGCAATTATAGCAATTTTACTCTTGGTAAGCCTTACAGCTTGTGGTTCATCAGCGAAGAATAAGGTTGAAAAAAAGGAAATGCAAGCAAAGGGCGATGCACGTGTGCAACTGACCAACAAATATAAAGAGTGTATTGTTAAGGCTGCTGGTGACAAAGCAAAATCCCAAGAGTGTGACAGTTACCTCGATGCAATAAAAAAGCTAAAGTGATAGAATTGCGCTACCATTGGCGTAATGATAGCTCACATGGAAAGCTCTCTGGACAGGCTATTCCGGAGGCCACAAAACCTAATAACGTGATACTCACAATGCGTTCACCAACACGGGTGCGTAAAAAAATATCCATTGAGCGGACGCCGCGCTGAGTGACATGATCGGAATAACCTGGGATTACTATTTTTGCTATGCGTGGCATATCTTTGACGATATCATATTATTTCAGAGCAACCAATAAATAGGTATTATGTCCCCGCATCTTTTGTGTCCCCGCATCTTCTGGCTGAGTTTTATGGGTAATCAGAATCCTTTTTAGCCACTATATCACCAAGGAATCCTGGAAGTACGTCCCCTTTTCAATTTTGGCTCCACTCCAGACAACACAGCGTTCCAATGTGGCTCCTTCTCCAAGCTGTGCATCCCCAATGCAGTCCCAATCCTTAAGAGTAACAGTACTTTTATCAAAAGCTATATCCACAAGAAAGGAGTTCTCCGGAAGAGTGGAAAATTCCTCCCATAACGGAATTTCCTGTTTCAAAAGTTTTGCATGCAGATCAAGATAATCCTTCACCGTTCCCATATCTGTCCAGAAACACCCATCAACCTGCAGTGCCCGAATTCTCCCCTCTTCCGCAAGCAGTGCACGATATCGATCAATTATCGAATAAGCGACACCTTTAGGAATTGCCTCCAGCACAGAGGGCTCAAGGACATGAAGTCCGGTGAACGCCATATCAGAGCCGCCTGTCTGAGAATCAAAACCCGTTACAAAACCATCCTGAACAGTCACCTTATTAAAGCGCGGATAGTCGTGCATAGCCATGGTGACGACAGCATCACAGGAGGTGTGAGCAGTGTAAAGTTCCCGGTAATTTACCATATGGTAGATGTCGCCATTGGTCACGAGTAAAGGCTCATCTCTCAGAGAGGGGAGTGCCATCCGCAAACCACCCCCCGTACCAAGGACGACCTCTTCCTCCTGAATAAGCACTCCGGAGATCCCGCTCAGTGCCTCGACAATTCTTTCCCTCAAATAATGACAGTTTACAACGATATGATCAAAACCGGCAGCCTGAAGACGACGAATGGTAAGCAGAAGAAGTGGTTCATTCAGTAAGGGGAAAAGCGGCTTGGGACACAGCTTGGTATAAGGTAGCAGTCTGGTGCCAAACCCAGCGGCGAGTATCATTGCCTGCATCTGAGATCCTCTAGAAAAAAATTGCCACTTTCAGTCGGATATAACGGCTGACGGAGACATTCTTTCCTGCAAAGCGGTCTCTGTATTCGATGGAAGTAACAAGAGGTAGTGCAAATTCATCTCGTTTAAATGCGGGGATGGTTGAATAGGAAAGCCCTACCCTGCCCACCTGCTCCTCTCTGAAAGTGTCTTTTGAAAAAACGCTATAATCATAATTGGTTGCACCAGCCACCGAGTCATCTGCCTGATATGCAAAGCGATACATCAAATCCATGGAAATGGCTTCCGAGAAGTTATACGTCGAGGAGAGTTCGCACTCAACCTTATCTCCAAGCTGGACTCTGATGGATTCTTTTCTGGCCGACAGAAAAGATGCTGAACTTTCCGGCATTCGCCTGTCCTGTGAGCCTGTCAAATAATGTTCATAACGAAGTGTGAGATTCAGAACTAAATTGCTGATACCGGTGTAATCATTATTGGAGTGAACAAATAATCCCCAGGCGCCCTCACCAAATTCGATATCAACAAAGCTATCGGGATCATCGACGGCACCTGTCGGTATGGTTACTCCACCGGTGACGGCTAGCAGATATGGATTTTGTTGAAGATATTGATATCTGAACCCGGCCCGAATATCACCAAAGCCGCTGGAATCCCAATCTTCAATTCGCTGATATCCGAGCTGTTGCAACTGCCCCTGAAGCATCTCCATGGCCATGTCACCATTGGCTGTTCCTCCCGCGCCTATTGGTAGCAGTGGTGACCCCTGCCCGGAAAGATTAATCCCAACCGTTGCGTTATCGGTGTTAACCGTTGCTCGTTTTACATCTGTCCATTGCCAGAAATAGGGAATCTCCGTTCCCACGGTAAGTTTATCCGTCACACCATATTGGTAATAAAGAATGAGATCATTATAATTGAAGCTCATTTCGATATCAGTATGCCCAAGAGTCGCGCTTCCGGGGCTCATTCCAGCCGCGTTTTCAAGGGCTGCAAGCGCTGCAATACCGTTGCTGTCAAGTGGTGCTGTATAGGCTGATCCGATATCTACTTTTTCACCCTCACTGGTGTACCCCTGCGTGATAGGAAACCAGAATTTATTCTGCAGTTCCGCACGGTGCATTCCCTTTGGCATCACCTGTGCGTTATCCGCAAAGCTCATTCCATTAAATACCAGCAATACATTTATGAAAGTGAACAAAAAGACAGTATATATTTTCAATTTACACATGATTATTATCACCCTGCTGGAGCTCAGCAGCCACAGCTCCAGCAAGCTGTCTTAAGGAGTATGGTTTTTTTATAAACCCACCAACTCCGAGCTTCAATGCTCTTGCGATCTCGTCATGACCGGCATATCCGGAAACAATCAGAGCCCTTTGATCTGGATAAAGCTTGAGAATTTGTTCGTAGGTTTCTCGGCCATTCATACCAGGTTCCATAACCATATCAAGAATAACCAAATCGACTTTTTCTTGGCGAAGAAATGTGATCGCCTCCTCACCACTAGCAACAAACTCCGGGCTATAATTCAAAAACTTAAGGAACTGACAACCAATCTCACGCTGTTGAGCCTCATCATCCACTATAAGGATTCGCTCCCCCGCTCCCTTCTTAACAGGAGAATTATCCGAAATGTTCAATGATTCACGGCCTGACTGTGAAAGCCTTGCCAAAGGCAGGTACAGATCGAATCGTGTCCCTTTTTCTGAAGTTATGATGTCTATGCCACCATCATGGTCAACGATGGTATTCCAGACCACGGTAAGCCCGAGCCCCGTACCACTTCGGCCCATAACTTTTCGGGTATAAAAGGGTTCAAAGATATGCTCTCTGTGCTCCTCAATTATTCCAGTACCGGTATCACTGACAGACAGGACAACATAGGCCCTCTCTTTAAGATGTATTGCTGCTGCCTCTTCCTGATTCAGTGCCTTCCAGTCTGTACTGACAGTAACAGTTCCACTTTCTGTTTCAATGGCCTCAAAAGCGTTGAACAACAGGTTCATTATGGTTTTCTGGATATGAATTTCTGAACACAAGACAGGAACCATATCCTGATGTAAATGGGAAACACATGTCACTTCCGGATAGCGTTCCCGAAGGACCTGACACTCCGGAGTTGTCATAAATTTTTCAACCAATGTATTGAGATCCACAACATTTCGGGTACTGGCAACACCCCGGGCAACGGTGAGTAAATCTGCAACAACGGCAGATGCCCTGAGCCCTGCCTCATGCATGGTTTCAACATGACTGCACAGAGGGCTGTCATCTGGAAGCAGTTGAAGCAGCAGTTCCGGGTAACTCACGATACCGGAAAGACTATTATTCAGATCATGGGCCACACCGCCTGCGAGCATCCCGATGAGTTCCATTTTTTTGGTCTGCTGATGTTTTTCTTCTCTCAGTTTTCGCTTCGTAAAATCGTGCAGAACTGCAAATTGTGCAGGTTCTCCTTTCCAGGTAATTAATGTTATATTCACCTGTAACCATTTAACTTCCTGTTTCTTGGTTATGATCCGAAAAAGAGTATCTGTAACCGGATTTATCCCGGCAACAGCCTGCTTGTGCCATTCAAGTATCAACTCCTTATCATCGGGATGAATAATTTTCATAAAAGAAAAGCTCTGGAACTCCTCCTCGGAATACTCTGTAATTTCGAGCAACTTCAAATTTGGAATATGAATAATCATATCCTGAAGAATACAGGAACCAACATTTGCATGTTCAAGAAGATACTCATACCGCTCTTCACTCTCGACCAAGGCATTTGCCATTTTCTGTTTGCGATTGCTGAGCTCTATTAACAGAGTTCCACTAAACATCAGGAGAAATACGACACCAAGACGGGATGCTATTTGATAGGGAGCGACCCTAAGAGAGAAGGTATCCAAAAAGGAAGAGGGAACCATAAACAGCAGGGCATTGAGATTCCGTTCATAGGAAACATAGGACCAGACAGAATCGAAGCACCAATACAGTCCACTTATCAGAAGCAGCAAACCGTACAGCACCAGCCTGGATTTAAGAAACTTACTGATCATACACATCACGGGCGATCGTACTTATGCTCTCGGGCACCTTGAAATCAATCGCCTCTGCGGTGGCTGTATTAATAGAGAGGAAAAATGGTAATTCGACCACCTGTTTTAATGCACGAGGCTTAGTACCTGCCATCACCGCCATTATCTTTTCAGAATTATGTCGCCCGTAAATCTCATAGCCAGCCGCGGCAGATGCACCTAAAAGAATACCCTTTTTCACATGCTGACTGCCATAAAATGAATAGGAAAATATTTTCTTCTCTTTAAATAATGTAGCCAATGCATCAATCTCTTCATCGGCACAGAGAAGTGCTGAAATATAGATAGCATCCGAATTTGCGGCAAGCTCCTGGAAGCAGGAAAGACAGGACGCACGGCTCTTTTCCCTATCGTCGGTTGTATCGAGAACCTCACAGAGATTCAGGGTAAAATTACGATCCGAAGCTACTTTTTCAAGACTTTTTATGGTGGAATAGCGGTGTCCCTCATCCGTATTCTCATAGGCAACACCAAGTTTTTTAAAACCGGTGACCCGCTGAAACATCCTCAGTTGTCTCTCTGCAAAGGTGGGATCAATCTCCACGCTGACATGATCAAAACCGGAATCATCAACACTCTTGATCAGGCCTGTCTTTTCAAAATGAGCCGCACTCATCACCAGAGTTGGTACCGAATGACTGTCATTCACTAAGTCTTCACCGGCCCAGGTACCCATCGCAATAACCAGGTCGATCTCACCACGCGCTAGCTTTTGCAACAGCTCCGATCGTACTTCCTTTCTCTTATCCATATTCCAGGAGGCGCTATAGCCATTCGATGGAAGAAATTCCAGATAATCGCTCCTGACATCATTACATAGCCAGTTCCAGAAAGGAAGCTCCGTTGCCAGAGCTTTTTCGGGTAAAGGAGCTGAATCAATCAAGCCATGCCGCATCAACTCTATTAGAATCTCTTTATAAATATTGGAGTAAAACGGAATGGGCCCGCCTTGATAATATGCGATCCGCCACTTATGTCCATCGATCAACTCGGGTGTTGTATTTTCTGCATGGGAGAACGTCGCTGAAAAAAACAGCATAACGCAAAGAGTGAGACAAACAGTGATCGGCTGCCTAAAAGCAGAGAGATAAATTTTCATCAAAACACCACCACCTTACTTGATTTTCACCGAGGGTCAACTTTTGCTGATACCACGTGTAGGAGTCCACCCCTGCGGTCGATAAATACTAATGATCTTGTTATCTTTCACCCGCAGGAGCGGGCTCAATTGAACTTTGCAGGTACTGGATCTTTAATGGTAGTCAGGTTTTTTTATTCAATTCAATACTCAAGAGTACCATCAGCTTTCTCCGTTACTCCAACCACAATAATTCCAGCTTCATTAGCTGCATTAATCATGGCCGCAGGATCAAAGAGAAGCGATTGCCCAGCTTCCACAGCAAGAACAGCCCCCTGGACAGAAGCTATTGTTTCTATGGTCTTAATACCAGTTGCAGGAAGATCAAAACGAAAATCCTGTCCCGGTTTTCGTACCTTCACCACCACGGCCTGCTCTTTTGCAAGCGTTCCTCCTCTCATGATGGTTGCATCTGTGCCGTCAATGGCTTCAACAGCCAGCACCGAACAGTTACGTACAACCACACATTGACCAATATCTAACGCACCAATAGCACGTGCATTTTTCCAGCCAAATTCGATATCAATACACTGATTTTTATCGGGCTTCTTTTTTGTTAAGACACCATGGGGAAAAAACAGGTGCTCCAGATAACAGGTGGACTCAAGTACCTTAATCCCTTCCTTCTCAAGGAATCCGGCAACGGCCCGAAGGATAGCATCATCCTGTTTGGCATCTATTTTGTTCCAGAGAGTTAAGCCCTTCATATCAGGAAGGATATCACGAAAAATCCGCGTCTTGGTAATGGCGCCGACAAGGACGCTCTCTCCCACACCTTGGGAGTGGAAAAATTTTATTACTTTCCCGAGTTGCCCAAGTTTGACCCAGCACACCTCGTCGGCTGCCTCTGCTGCCTCATCACTGGTTTCATTGCGATGGGCGATAAGTACCGTTTTTCGACCTTCCTTTTTTGCTGCCTCGATAAAAAGAAGGGGAAACTGTCCGGAGCCGGCAATAATACCGATTTTTGCAGGATCAATCTTCATAGCTTAACTTCTTTTGATGCGTTTCACCACACCGCGTTTGGAATTTCTTATAAATTCAATCAGCTCATCAACTTCTACACAGCCGCCCAGTTCCTGCTCGGCTTTCTCGAGCGCCTCATTATGAAGGAGCTCAGGAGTGTGAAAAAGAATGCGATAGGCCGCATCAATTCTGGTAATCATTTCCCGGGTAAAACCGTTTCTGCGTAACCCGACTCTATTGAGACCGGAAATATGCATCTGTCCTCTTTCACCGCTAACCATGGCGTAGGGTGGCACATCCTTACCCACGGCGGACAAAGCAGCAACAAAGGAGAAACTACCTATCTTTGAAAACTGATGCGTTCCTGTCAGTCCACCAATTGTGGCTCTAGTCCCGACTTCCGTATGTCCACCCATCTGGACACCATTCACAATAATCACATGATCTGCAATTATACAATCATGTCCTATGTGAGCGTAAGCCATAATCAGACAACTGTTTCCGATAATGGTCTTACCGCCACCCTTCACGGTTCCCCGGTGGATGGAGGCGTATTCACGAATACAATTATCATTGCCTATAATAAGCTCCGTGGGCTCATCTTTGTACCCAATGTCCTGGGGGGCCCCCCCAAGAGCGGCAAATGAATCAATAACGTTATTTTCACCAATGGTGGCGGGTCCTGAGATTCTCACATGAGTGGCAACGCTTGTGCCGGCTCCAATCTTTACGTCATCTTCGATAACAGTAAACGGGCCAACGGTTACACTCTTGTGGAGTTCTGCTTTTTCAGAAACCACTGCTGTAGAATGAATATTCATATCGCGACTCACCCAAATGATGCCATAAGTTCTGCTTCAGCAACGAGTTTATCGTCAACAAAAGCTTTGCCGGAAAGTTTCCACATGCCACGCTTCCTTTTCAAGAGTTCCATTTTATAGATCAACTGATCTCCCGGCCCGACAGGGCTGCGAAAGCGCACCTTATCAAGCCCTGCAAAGTAGAGTAATTTAACCCCCACATTTTCAGGCTCGGTGCAATAGGCAAATATGCCTCCTGCCTGTGCCATCCCTTCCAGCATCAGAACTCCTGGCATAACAGGTTTTGCAGGGAAATGCCCCTGAAAGAAAGGTTCGTTAATGGTAACATTTTTTAAAGCCTCCACGGACTTACCCGGGACAAAAGAAAGCACCCGGTCAATCATCACGAACGGATATCTATGAGGCAATAAACGTAAAATTTCTACAATATCTATATTTCCAACAAGCTCTTCACTCATTTAAGACTCCTGCTTATTCTTCTGTAACGGCGGTAAGTCCTGCCATTTGTTTTTTTAGTTTTCTTATATCACGACCCATTTCAGGCAGTTTCCCATACTGAATGGCAGCACGGACAAACTGTTTTATAGGAAGTGTCGGTGACCCTCCGATTTGTGCGCCGGCCTTCTGATTATTATGAATTCCACTTTGTGCTGCCACCATCACCCCATCGGCAAGTGTAACATGATCGGCGACAGCAACCTGACCGCCAAGCACCACATTTCGACCCAGCGTGGTCGATCCTGCAATACCAACCTGGGAGACAATCAGACTATTTTCACCAACCACTACATTATGGGCAATTTGCACCAGGTTATCAATTTTTGATCCCGATTTTATATGGGTTACACCATATGCTGCCCGATCCACACAACTGTTCGCACCAATCTCCACATCGTCGTCAATCTGAACGATACCAACCTGGGGACGTTTGGTATGATAGCCCTGTTTATCCGTGGCATAGCCATAGCCGTCACTTCCAATTGCCGCACCGGAATAGATAATCACCCGTTTCCCAATTATGCACCCTTCAGCAACGGTAACATTGGCTTTGAGAAGTGTATCATCACCCACCTGAACATCATCACCTATAACCACTCCAGCTTCCATGGTGATCCGTTCTCCAAGGGTAACTCCATCGCCAATGGAAACAAATGGAGCAACGCTTATCTGTTTTGGAACAGTGGTCTCTTTTCCAACACAGGCCTGAGGATGGACCCCCTTGGCAACAAAGGGTTTTTCGAGAAGCAGGTTATGTATTTTTGCAGAAGCAAGATACGGGTTATTCACCCGAATAAGAGGGACTGCTGCCTCTTCTATTGCCATAGGCACAATCACTGCGCTGCCGGAAAAACCATCAAGTGTTAACACCTGCGATGCTTTCACCAGAAAACTGATATCTCCTGCCCCTGCTGTTTCCAAAGGAGCAAAACCTGTAATCCGTAGACCACTGTCTCCAGCAAGCTCTCCATCCACTATAATTGCCAACTCTTCCAGGCTGAAACTTAATTTGCTCACATTATCCTCTTATTTATACATTAGATACTTTTTACGGTTTTCATTGAAGCAATCCAGTTCCGGCTGCCATTTATCCTCAAGCAGGGACAAGAGCTGACCATCTTCAAGTCCCTGACGCAACACCACATCTCCTAGAATAAGATCCATGGGAAGACGCTCAAACTCATACTCATAGGGTGGTTCCTTATAGATAAACTCCCGAGGATAACATTGCATCACTGCCTGAAGCAATGCAAGACTTGTGCGGTAGGGCAAAAACAGGTCTGGATCAGTCACATGAATCTGAAAACCGACACAGGATTGCTCTGCCCACTTCCCGGATGTTGGCTGAAACACAAGAGGTCTCAGATAACAGCCAGGCAGTTCCGTTGCCGCAAGACGTTTCAATATTTCCCCGTGTTCCCAGAAAGGAGCGCCCACAAACTCGAAAGGCAGGGTTGTCCCCCTTCCCTCGGAGCAATTTGTCCCCTCCCAGATAACCTGACCGGGATAAACAAGGGCCGTTTCAGGAGTCGGCATATTAGGAGATGGTGCGACCCAGGGAAAACCGGTGTCACCAAAAAGCATGGAACGTTTCCAGCCCTGCATGGGAACAACCTGAAGATCAGCGCCGATATTGCACTCTGTGTTTATATAGAGCGCCAGTTCTGCAAATGTCATTCCATGACGCATGGGGATAGGGTAGAGCCCCACAAAGGAGGTGCAGTCATCCTGCAGAATATTCCCTTCTACGTGCAGGCCATCAATGGGATTTGGCCGATCAAGAACAACAATCCGTTTCCCATACTGAGCTGCCGCCTCCATGCAATAAGCCATGGTGTAAAGAAACGTGTAGACCCGGGTTCCCACATCCACAATATCAATCAGCAAAACATCGAGGTGCGAAAACATCTCCTCAGTCGGTTTTCTAGCTTCTCCATACAGACTAAAAACAGGCAAACCACTCACCGGATCGACACTGTGATCCGATTCAATCATATTATCTTGTTTTTCGGAGAAGAAACCGTGCTGGGGGGAAAACAGACAGGTTACCTGCTTACCATAGAGGTCAAGAAGAACATCCCTAGTATGGAGCAGGCTACTATTGGTGGACGCCTGATTACAGAGTAGTCCCAAGCGTTTCCCGGACAAATCCACGTCTGAATCAATCAGATTTTCAAGGCCAATTGTAATCATTATTCCACGGTTACGCTTTTGGCCAGATTTCTCGGTTGATCCACATCACAACCGCGCCTGGAAGCAATCTCATAGGAAAGCAGTTGGGCCGGAATTGTATAGAGGATAGGATTTAGCTCTTCATTTATTTTAGGTAAATAGAGGACATCATCGGTAATATTTTTCAGATGCTCATCCCCCTCGGTGCCGATCAGTATAAGACGCCCCTGCCTCGCCTTTATTTCTTCAACATTGGAAATGGATTTCTTATAGACCGCGTCCTTCGGGGTTAGACCTAAAATAGGCATATCCTTATCGATAAGTGCGATGGGACCATGTTTTAGCTCACCCGAAGCATACCCTTCAGCATGAATATAGGAAATTTCCTTGAGCTTCAATGCGCCTTCAAGAGCAATGGGGAAATTAAGCCCCCTTCCCACAAAGAGAAAATCGCGACTATCGTAATAATTTTCTATTAATTTCTTAATATCATTCTGGAGCGTAGGAAGAATTTTGTCAATAACGGCAGCAAGATTTATTAACTCCCGACCAAATTCCAACCGTTTCTCAACTTTCATGGTATCCCTTTTTTCGGCAAGAAAAAGAGTAAAAAGAAACAGGGCAGCAAGCTGCGAGGTAAAAGCCTTGGTGGAGGCAACCCCAATCTCGGGTCCGGCATGAGTATAAACTGTGCCATGCGCCATCCGGGTCATGGTGGAGCCCACCACGTTACAGATAACAACGATTTTAGAACCAAGCTCCTTTGCAAGCCGTATCCCCGCAAGAGTATCTGCCGTTTCTCCCGACTGGGAAATGGCAACGGTGAGCACTTTTTCATCAATCAGAAGTTTACGGTATCTAAATTCAGAGGCAATATCCACCTCAACGGGAATCCCCGCCCAGCGCTCAATCCAGTATTTTGCAACAAGTGCCGCATGCCAGGAAGTACCGCAGGCCACCAGAAAAATACGGTCAATCCCCTCAAGATCTTTATCGCTAAGGTTCATTTCAGAAAGTTCAATGGATCCTGTCTCCGAATTAATCCTGCCGCTCACCGTATCAATAATCGCCTGCGGCTGTTCATAAATCTCCTTGAGCATAAAATGCTTATAGCCGCCTTTCTCTGCCATGGCAGAGTTCCAAGAAATAGTCTGCACCTCTTTTATAACTTCTTCACCACTTTCCAGGGAATAGATCGTATGACTATCGGCCTTGAGAACAACAAGTTCTTTGTCATCGAGAAAAACAATTTTGTTTGTATAGGGAAGAAGAGGAGGAACATCCGAGGCCATAAAACCACCCTCTTCCTCATGCACACCGATAACCAGAGGGCTATGATTTCTTGCTGCGATCAAAGTGTCTGGCATTCCTGTCCAAAGCACCCCTATGCCATAGGAGCCTTCAACCCTGGCAAGTGCTTTGGTAACTGCACTCCTAAGATCAGTATCAAGATATTCTTCTATGAGATGTGCCAATACCTCGGTGTCCGTTTCAGAGGCAAAAACATGTCCTTTTTCAAGAAGTTCCCGACGGAGGGAATGATAATTTTCGATAATTCCGTTGTGAACAACGACAAGTTCTCCGCTGCAATCACTATGAGGGTGAGCATTCTCAGTGGTGGGAGCACCGTGGGTTGCCCAACGAGTGTGGCCAAGACCAATATGAGAGGGAGCTCCAATGGCCTCCTCCATAATATTTTCAAGATTTTGGAGTTTTCCCTCACTCCGGTATTTTTTCAACTTTCCATCTTGAAGATAAACGATACCAGCGGAATCATAGCCTCTATATTCAAGACGTTTCAAGCCCTCAAGCACAACTGGAACCAACCGTCTCCGACCAACATAGCCTACAATTCCACACATATTGATGTCCTCAATGTATTAAAAAAAAGGGTAACTCTTCAGCGTGTTGTTGTTAAGGTGTATTATTTCAAAAATTACGTCATTCCCGAGTGTAGTTATCGGGAATGACGGATTTTATGAAGTTTTAGCCCAAAAAACACAAAATCCAGTGTCTGTAAAATTATACTGAATAGTTACAAAAAAGGTTCTATTCTATCTTTTGTTACTTCAATTAATTATATAGATTAACATGTCAATTTTTAATATTGCGAGTTTTTTCTTGTTCCCTTGTGAAAAACGAGTATTTTTATATGGAATATGACTCATAATTTTCTTTTTATCTCGTTACCACAACGATAATATCTACCCCAAATAAAACTATCATGGACAACAGACAACGTTTAAAAGATATTCTTCTCGAAAAATCCTACCGCAAAGGCGAATTCACCCTCACATCCGGGAAAAAATCTGATTTTTACATTGATGTAAAACAGACATCTCTTTCCGCCGAAGGAAGTTATCTCTGCGGAAAACTTATTTTTGAGCTTATTCAAGGTGCCGACAACCCGATTCATGCCGTTGGCGGAATGACACTGGGTGCTGACCCTCTGGTATCAGCAGTATCCGTCGTCAGCCACCTTGAAAACCATCCAATCCCTGCCTTTATTGTTCGCAAAGAGGCAAAGGGACACGGAACCGGTAACTATATTGAAGGACTCAGTAATATGCCAGAAGGTGGAACCGTCACTCTTCTTGAGGATGTGGTAACCACCGGTGGAACTCTAGTGAAGGTTATTAAGCGAGTTGAGGATGCGGGATTTACTGTCGGCCAGGTTATCACCGTTGTCGAACGCCAGGAAGGCGGCGTGCAAGTCCTGGCCGATGCTGGATACACACTTGAGGCACTTTTCACACGCGAACAACTTCTGAGTTAAGCAATGAAATGCCGTAAGTGCTCAGAAAAATTAGAAGTCCTCCGCCAGTGCAGCCGTATTCGTTTACGTTGTACTGGCTGCAACCACGAATACCAAATTCACGAAGTGGCAAGTGAACTGGACCCTGAAACAGAGAAAATCCTTGAGCGCTACACTGTTCTCATATACGATTGACTTACAATAGCAATTTTTTTTTGCCCCCTTCTCCACACCAAAATTGTTTCTTCGCACTGTATTATCAATCTTTTTTTAATAGCTGATCTCTGCACTAATCTCAAAATAGGTAATTATACCTATGGTAAAATTTTCACAAAATGCTAAAATAAGAAAACAGTAAGGTAAAAGCTGTATTAAACAAAAGAGAAAACAGATACTCTCTTATGGTTCTGCAAACAAGGTCACAGGAAATGTTAACCAATCAGCGATATGGAATGAAGGTACAGAAATCATTTGTGAAAACAAATGATACCGCCTCGATTCGATGTCCTGACTGTGCCATTGTAAAAAACATTGCGGTTGGTAAATTTCGCAGCAGCAGACACACTCTCAAAACTCGCTGCAGTTGTGGCAGTACCTTTCTAGTGGCTCTTGATTTCAGAAAACATTACCGAAAGCCCACAAATATACTGGGTATGTATTCGCTGCTTGGTTCTTTTTCCGGTGGTGGACAGATGCAGGTGAACAATATTTCACGTAGTGGCGTCGCTTTTTCCATCTCGGGACATCATGGTCTTGCTGTCGGACAGAAAGCACTTCTTAACTTTAAACTAGACGACAAAAAACAGACCGAGCTGACAAAAAAAGTCGTCGTCAAAAACATTCGAAAGAACAGTATCGGATGTGAATTCCTCAACCAGACCCAGATTGGAAAAGATCTGGGATTTTACCTCCAGCCTTAATTCCCGCGTCAAACAGTTAATTCTGAATAATCTTCCCCATCATAGTCTGAGCTCTTTCTAAAAATGGAGCCAGAGTCTGGATACTAAGCGCACTTACCACAACACCTTCCCGTGCGACATCTGCCAATAACAGCTCATCATTTTCAACCCGGTCACTTTTGTTAAAAAGCTTTAAACAAGGTATGGTGGACAGATCCAATTCACGCAGCAGATCATCCACAACTTTCATCTGATCACGAAAACAGGGATTGGAAAGATCAATAACATGGACAAGCAGATCAGCCTCTTCAAGCTCTTCCAGGGTCGCCCTAAATGCCTGAAGCAATTCTGCAGGCAACTCTCGAATAAAACCAACGGTATCGGTTATAACAACTTCCATATCCCGTGGAAAGCGCAGACGGCGACTGGTTGGGTCAAGGGTTGCAAAGAGTTTATCTTCAGCCACAATATCGCTTTGTGTCAAGGTATTCAGCAGAGTCGATTTTCCAGCATTGGTGTAGCCCACAAGAGAAAGTACGGGAAGATCCTTTTTCCTTCTTCTTGACCTGCGCCGATAACGTTCCTTACTTACCTTTTTCAGTTCCTTCGCAAGCTTTGCCAATCTGTCATTTATGCGTCGCTTATCGATTTCAAGCTTTGTTTCTCCCGGGCCTCTTGCGCCAATACCACCAGTTAAACGAGACAGTGCATCATCACGCGAAGAGAGTCTTGGCAGCAGATACTTGAGTTGAGCCATCTCCACCTGCAGCTTCCCTTCACGGCTTAGTGCACGATGGGCAAAGATATCAAGAATAAGTTGTGTTCTGTCAATTACTCGCAGGTCTGTATAATCGGTAATAGAGCGTATCTGAGAGGGGTTAAGCTCCTGATCAAAGATCAGTAGATTGGCATCCAACTGCAAAGCCTGAATCATAATATCAGCGAGCTTTCCCTTCCCAATAATAAGGCGAGGATTGATTTTTCGTTTTTGCTGCAGCACCTGCGCCAGTACCATCACATTATCCGACCGTGACAGTTCTGCAAGCTCACGCATGGACTCTTCGGCACGTATCTTAGAGAGTTTGCTGACACTTACAAGTATTGCGCGGTCCTGGCCACTCTTAACCTCTTTTGAGGACGTTTTCTTGGTAAATTCTCCTTCAAGTGCCAGAATAAATTCTTCAAAAGAGCTCTGCTGATTTGCGGGATGGACAGGTGGCAGAAAGGCCCAGTTCTTTCCATCTCGGGAATCCGGCAAAAGATGTACCGAATACAACTGCTCGGGTAGACCGTCCTCTGCCACCTTAAGAACGGAAAGCATATCAAGTCGTAAAAAGAGAAGATCCATCAGATCTTCATCACTGATATCCTCGCCTGCAAGATGAGTGTGGACCAGACGCAGTCCTTTAAGACGTCCGCGACTTCGAATATGGGATAGCTGAGGGATCATAATCCCTCGAAAATCACCAACAATCACCGCTTCAATTTTGCCGGAACGCTGAAGTAGAAGACCGATCTGCCGGTTCAATTCAAAGGACAACTCACAAAGAGAACGAGCCATTTCAGGGGGGATAACATCATCCCTACTGCCTCGTTTCCCACCAATCCGTTCCAGTTGTTTGAGCTGATTCTTCTTCAGACCGCTCGTATTACCACTGACAAGTGCTATAACCAACCCTCCAGTATATTTAGAAAATCGCCACAAAGAGGCTTGAATGAGCAGTACAAATCGTCCCGCACATTAACTTTGCAGATAGGCGCGTATTGATGACGCAATGGTCTCAAACACTTTACGAAAAATCGTTTCATCACGTTCCAGCAGCGTCACCCGAAAGCCCTGAAGGTCAGTGGCAAAAGAAGTAAGAGGGACGACACAAACCCCGGTTGCCCCCAGCAAATAATAGACAAAACGCTTATCAACGGAGGTTCCTTCCGGACTCACCAACGTCTCAATCATGGAGCGAACCTCATTGTTATCGATGGGCAGAGTCTGCTCATGGGTCAGTGCACCGTTTTCAAAGCAGACACTCATATAGAAAGCTCCGTTTGGACGATTCACCAGCACCCCTTTTACATCTTTTAAACAGTCGTAGGCAATATTGGAAAACTTCTCATAACGTGCAATACGCTCTTGCAGATAGCCCTGATATTTAGGATGCTGCACAACTTCTGGATACACGGTCTGCGGTAGGGTCGTGGAACAGACCTCGACCATTTTTGCATTCAGGATAGATTGCACATACTTGGCAAACATGGGATCTTTATCCCCGTTATACACCTCAATCCAGCCGCAACGTGATCCTGGCCATGGCATTTCCTTTGAGATACCGCGCATGGCTATCGCCGGCACATCGCCAATAACATCGGAAAGAGCAGATGTGGAGGTACCGTTATAAACGATATGATGATACACCTCATCGCAGACAATAAAGAGATCGTAGCGTTTTGCCAGCTCGACAATGGATTCTAGAATATGCGTGGGATAAACTGCTCCCGTCGGGTTATCCGGATTGATGATTAAAATTCCGGCAACGGCAGGATTGTACTTGATGGACTTTTCCAGATCATCCAAATCCGGATACCAGTGATTATTGGGATCAAGAATATAGGTCAGTGGCTTATCACCGGCATGCGCGGCTTCGGCAGAAGAATGTGTTGTATAACTTGGAGTCGGTACCAGAACCCGTGCAGTTCTGCGCAGAAAGCCAAAAATCTTTGATATGGCATCCCCCAGACCATTAAAAAAGAGGATATCCTCGGGATCAATCTGGGCACCGCCTCGCTTATTCGTTTCCGCAGCAATAAATTCACGGGTAGTCAGCACTCCCTTAGTCGGGCAATACCCGTAGGTCGCATCCCGCATAACAGCGTTCGAGACAATCTCCTTCATCCAGAGAGGAATTTTTTCTCCCTTCATGATAGGGTCGCCAATATTTTCCCAGTTGGTACTGCGTCCGAGTTTTTGCAGCTTCATTCCGACATTCACAATATTACGAATCTCGTAGGTTAGCTCACCTGCACCTATATGGACTATATCTGTCCTCATTTCTATCGCTCCGTATTTTAATTAGGTTAAAAGGTTTAAGACTGAAGGCTGATGGAACAACAAGAGCACCTTGTTTTTATTCAATCTTTAGCCTTCGAACCTTTAGCCTACTGTCCTTACAGCCTATTTTCTTACCATAGCCACTATACATAGTCAACAAAGGCTAGATGCTGTCATCCTATTGTCATTATTCAGCATATTTATTCAGTTTATTTTGAAGAGTTTTACGTGTAATTCCAAGCCTTCTTGCAGCTTCACTTTTATTGCCGTCAGTCTCTTCAAGTGTTTTTAAAATCAAGACTTTCTCCTGTCCCTGAAGAGATGTGTCCTGACCTACTTCCGCCTCCGAGCCCTTTTCCTGCAGCTGTTTCTGAATAGGTAGTGGAAGGCTTTTTTCCGTAAGATACTCACCACGCATAAGGATAACTCCGCGTTCGATGGCATTTTCGAGCTCCCGCACATTACCTGGCCAGGAATAGGTGCTCATCAGTTCCATACATTCCATAGTAATACCAGTAACTTCACGTCTGTTTTTCTTTGCAAACTTACGAACAAAATATTCTGCAAGCAGGGGGATATCAGCTCTTCGTTCACGAAGAGGAGGAACCAGTACCGTCACCACATTCAATCTGTAGTAGAGATCTTCGCGAAAATTCCCGTCACGCACCTCCTGCTCAAGATCCCGATTGGTTGCTGCAATAATTCGAGCATCAGTATGAATTGTCTCTTCCCCACCAACCCGCTGTAACTCATGCTCCTGTAGTACTCGTAGCATCTTTACCTGCATGGCCTGGGAGGTCTCACCAATTTCATCAAGAAACAGGGTGCCTCCTTCTGCCTGAACAAACTTTCCTTCACGCCGTTTATCCGCTCCGGTAAAAGCTCCTTTCTCATGGCCAAACAGTTCGGACTCGAGCAGGCTCTCGGCAAGTGCCGCACAGTTAACTTTTATAAAAGGCTTATCGCTTCTTTCGCTATTATGGTGCAACTCTGCTGCCACCAACTCCTTACCCGTTCCGGATTCACCATTAATCAAAACCGTTGCCTCCGTAGGAGCGACATAGGAGATCATTTCGAGTAGTTCCTGCATTGCAGGAGAAGTCCCAAGGATCGTAGAGGATTTCGCTACCGGCTTCTTCTCCTGAACCTCCTGTTTTCGCTCCTCCACCTGTCTCTTCTCCACTGCCCGCTCAAGAGTTAGGCGAAGACGGTCAAAATCAAGAGGTTTTGTCAGATAATCATAGGCTCCATGCTTGATAGCTTCAACTGCAGCATCGACGGAAGAATAGGCCGTCATAATAATCACGGGAAGAGCTGGGTGGCTCGCATGAATCTTGCCAAAGGCCTCCATACCGTCCATCCTGGCCATACGTACATCCATTAGTACCGCATCGTAGGAAAACTTCTGAACAGCATCCACTGCAGTTTTACCATCATCGGCCTCCACACACTTCCAGCCCCATTCCTTAAACATGGAACAGAGCATATAGCGATGCACCTGCTCGTCATCGACCACCAGAATGGTTACCTGCTTTCCCACAACGTTCTCCCGATCTTTAAGGTCCGTAAAATAATAACATGGCATTCCGTTTCCGAACTGCATTGCACCTTTAGCCAATTTACTATCCCCTAAATCCTCAACGTAGCTCTGCTACGTCTGCAGTTTTGGGTATAGCAATTCAACTCTATCTACAACACATTTCGGATCGGAATAAACAATGTTATTGTTGACACAAACCTTTAATTATTTGTCATTTCTGAATACCGGATAGTAATACTTTTGTTTTTTATACCGTATCCCGTGGCTTTTTTCCCAGATAATCGCCCAAAAGGCTTCATCTAATCACAAGGACTACAAAAAATACGATTCTACTATCTTTTTACTTCAATTCTCCACCTATTTTCGATACCATCAGTTGAGCACCCTATTTTGTCAACGAAGTACACGATATTATTATATCAGGAGCCCCATGGCAGGAAAAAACCGGAAAGGTAACATTCCGGACGACACCTTAAATAAAAGCGGTAACAATTTCTATCTGATGCTGTCAACGCTGGTTATCAATCTGCTGGCACTTGCCATGCCGATTATGATGCTGCAAACCTATGATCGCATCCTGCCAAGCCATGGAATTGGCACTCTGGTGCTGCTCATCTCTGGTGTTGCCTGTGCCGTTACCCTTGAAGTCGGGCTCCGGCTCGCACGCTCCTACCTGACTGGCTGGGCAGGTGCCGTCTTTGAGCACAAGACAGCCTGTGCAGCGATGGCTCATCTGTTAAATGCCAATGTACAGGCCTTTGAAAAACAGGGGGCTGGAGCCTATATTCAAAAAATGGCTGCCATCAGCAGACTGCGAAGCTTCTATTCCGGACAGGCGCTGATGACAATGGTTGACCTCCCCTTTGTGCTCACCTTTCTTATTTTAATTGCCTATATCGGCGGGGATCTTGTCTTAGTGCCACTCACCCTGTTTCTCATCTTCTGCCTAATTTCATGGATTGTGGGAATGCGTTTGAAAAAAGAGGTGCGAGAGCAGGATTTCAGCGATAAAATTCGTTACAATTTCCTCATTGAGAGCCTCACCGGAATTCACACAATAAAAAGCCAGGGCCTTGAAAAATTCTTCTTTCGCCGCAACGACCGCCTCCAGACCCGCATATCAGCTGCTCACTTTCAGGTGGCACTCTCGAATAATATTGCCCTCAGTGCAGGGATGTTGTTTGGCCAGATCATGACCGTTTCCGTCGTCTCCTACGGGGCAATCAAAGTACTGAACGGGGATATGGGAACAGGTGGTCTTGCCGCATGCCTGCTCCTCTCCGGAAGAGTCATGCAACCCGTACAGCGAGCGCTCGGTCTCTGGACCAGGTTTCAAAGTTTTTTCATCGATCGTCAGGAACTCGAAGACATCTTTGCCCTACCGGGAGCATCCTACGATGGCACAAAAACGCAGATGGCGCCAACTGGTTATATCAGCTGTAAAAAAATGAGTTTTGGCTACGACAAAGACAGTCCTCTTATTTTCGATGATATCAACCTCTCGTTGACAACAGGCCAGTCCATTTCCCTTATCGGAGAACAGGGGTCAGGGAAGACCACATTTATCAATCTCCTTACGGGACTATACGCACCAACAAAGGGACAGGTAACCATCGACGGCACCCCTCCCTCAAAGGTTTCTCCCATTCAGCTCGCCTCACACATTGGCTACCTTCCTGAAAAAGGAGAAACTTTTCAGGGAACTATCATGGAGAATCTCACTTTTTTTGGAACCATTAATGAAAAAGATGCTCTAAAAGCTGCAGACCGCCTCGGGGTCAGCGAAGCCGTGGCATTGCTTCCCAACGGATTTAAAACAATACTCAGCAACTCGGTCACTGACCCAATCCCTCCGGGACTCAAGCAGCGAATATCAATAGCGCGAGCACTGGCAACAAAACCACGTATCATTCTCTTTAATAACGCAGACAGAAATCTTGACCGCTCAGGATACAATCTGGTTTTCAAAATTCTCGGACGCTTAAAAAAGAACATCACCCTTATTATTGTTTCCGATGACCGTAATATCCTGCGACTGGCAGACAAGGAATATTATATTGTAAATGGAAAATTACAGGAAAATGCCCCGGTTGATTCCAAGCTTTTTTCAGTTCTGCCATTCAGGGAGCTTAAGGCATGACAAAAGAGTTCCTACAAAAAAGCCAACTGCTGCAAAAACAGATAGAGCCCTACGGCTGGCTCTCCAAAACCGGCCTACCATCCCCTTTCGCCGCCTGTGTAGCGCCCCTTCTCACTGCACTAAAATGGAATGGAGAGATTCATCAGATTTGTGAGTCTCTGCCCCACTATCCTGACCAGATCGATCGGGTAGATTTTATTAACACCATGGCAAATCTGAATTATCAAATCCAGCAAACCTCTATCCATTTAAGCAATTTTGATGATCGCCTTTCCCCCTGCCTCATTGTTATCAACGAGGGAGGCCAAAGAGAAATTCCCTATATTGTTTTTGGCAAAACAAAAAACAAATTACACGCCTTTGATGGAAACAGTCAGGAATGTGTCTCCTTCGAGACAATTAAAAATAACAACGGCACAATTTACACTTTTAAAGCACTCGATGAACATGGACTCGATAAAAATAAGCTGAGCCAGCAAGTTCACGAAAAACCAAGTCGCTGGGCTCGTTTTTTAGGTAAACGTTTTACCCCAGTTTTTAAACAGATTTTTATCTCAAGCTTCGTTATTAACCTGCTCGCCCTTGTGTCATCGCTTTTTGTAATGGCTGTTTACGATAAAGTTATCGGAAACAACGCACCTGAGACCCTGTACTACCTGGCAATTGGAGCATTGATGGCCATAGGCTTTGAGTCACTTCTTCGCTATCTGCGTGCAAGAAGCCTGGCCTTTTTTGGGGTACGGATCGATGCAATCATCACCCAATCCATCTTTGAACGCCTTCTCTATCTTCCACCCCGTATCGTGGAAAGTTCTTCCATTCCTGCACAGATCGCCCGCCTTAAAGACTTTGATTCTGTACGGAACTTTTTTTCAGGACCGGTTGGCATCAACCTGGTGGAAATCCCTTTTACATTGATTTTTATTTTCACCATCTATTTTATTGGCGGTCCACTAGTACGAATTCCACTCCTTCTAGCATGTTTCTATATACTCCTTGGACTTGTCATGCTTCCCCGTATTCAATCAAGTACGGAGGAAGGAGCCGTTGCCAGTGTCCAGCGTCAGACCCTGATGGTGGAGACCATGCAGAAGTTCAGATCCATTCGTATCCATGGTGCCATGGATACCTGGCTTGAACGATTCAGAAAACTCTCAGGTGTCTCATCCTACACTTCTTTTAAAAGTTCGCAGCAGACAGCCTTTGTGGAGGCCATTGCCTATGGCCTTTCAGTGGGAGCAGGTGTTGGCACGCTGGTTTACGGTATCTTTCTTGTCTGGGAACAGCAAATTACCACGGGTGCCCTTATTGCCAGCATGATGCTGGTATGGCGAGTCATTTCTCCATTGCAATCCATCTGTAACTCACTTGTTCGAATACGGTATATTTTCCGAAGTATCGGTCAGGTTCACAAGCTTATGCGCTCGGCTCCAGAGAACAGTACTACTCTATCGGATCAGCCATTTAGCATCAGTGGTGATATTTCCTTCAGCGCCGTTGGCCTGCGTTACACGGCAGATCGTGGTGCGGTTTTCAGCGGGATGACACTTGATATAAAAGCGGGCGAGGTTGTTGCCGTTACAGGTCCTAGTGGCTCCGGAAAATCTTCACTTTTAAAACTCATCATTGGCCTCTACCCGCCACAGATGGGAGCTGTACTTATTGATGGTCTTGATATCCGCCAGCGAGACCCCATAGCACTCAGAAGAAATATCTCCTACACACCACAGATGCCGGAGCTTTTCCACGGCTCCATCGAACAAAACCTTCGTATGTGCAAACCGGATGCAACACCGGAAGAGCTCGACCACTGCCTCCATCTGGCAGGAGCACTCGACGATGTAAATAATTTTAAAGACGGCTTAGCTTACTTTATTGGAGACTTTAAATCTGAACAACTCTCCACTACCCTAACCTACCAGTTAACACTTGCACGCACCTACTTGCGAGATGCCTCAATCTGTCTTTTCGATGAAATGCCCTCCACATTGCGGGGAAAGAAAACAGGCATCTTTTTTCATGAATTTCTCAACGAGCACAGAGGAAGTAAGACAATGCTTTTCGTAACGGATCGGGAAGAAGATATACTTAAAGCCGACAAATTGGTCTATCTGACTGGAACGGGTCAGGTTCTGACCGGAGATCCAGCCGAACTCCTGGCAGCTCTTAAGGAATAACAGGTAAGCACCATCATGACAAAAAAAACAAAACATGACAATAACCAGCAGCTTCGACTCCTTGGACTCACAGCAGTACTTGAAGAAGCAACCACCCCCTATCTGATTCGCACCTCCACCCTTATCGTCTCGGTGGCCTTCCTCTCTTTTCTTGTCTGGACAGGTTTTGCCAAGATTAAAGAAGTGGCAAGAACAGTTGGCGAAATTGTCCCCTCCGGGCATATACAGGTTATTCAGCACCTTGAGGGAGGAATTGTTGATGCAATCCTTGTGGAAGAAGATGATCTTGTCAATTCCGGCCAGGTCCTGCTGCGAATACGGGGAGAATCCATAAAAGCGGATCTTGCCCGGCTGACTAACAGAAAAAAACAGCTTGAAGAACGCCACCGGAGACTTCAGGCCTTTTTGAATAATAATGGCACTCTACCTTCCGGTGATCAACCAAAATCTGGGGATAGCACATACAGGCTACAAAATGATATCCTGTCAGGAATGCTTATTGCTCAAAAGGATGAGGAGCAGGTGTTAAAAGAGCAGATCACCCAGAAAAACGAGCAGATTCACCTCCTGAAACGAGAACAGAAAACCATCCGAAAGAATCTCAGCATTGCTCAAAAATCCTTCAAAACACAAAAAGAACTCTACGAAGAACGATTAGTTCCGCAGACCAATTATCTGAATGCTCTCCAGGAAATCAATGCCCGCCAAGGGCAGCTTGATTCCATGGCTATCCAGATCAGACAGGCGGAACAGTCCGTAAATGAATTTAAATTTCGCCTCCAATCTCAGGGATCAAAAAGTAAGGACAATATTTTACAGCAATTAGGACTGCTCAGCGATGAAATAGCAGAAAATAATACCCTGATTGACAAACTCACCCAGCAAATCAGTCGTCTGGAACTCAAATCTCCGGCACACGGCCTTGTTAAGGGACTGGAAATCCATACCATCGGTGGAATTATTCCACCAGGACAACCTTTGATGGAGATTGTTCCCCTTGATGAGGAGCTGGTTGCCGAAGTTAAGGTGTCTCCAAATGATATTGGCCATATTAAAACCGGAGATCATGTCACGGTGAAAGTAACAACCTTCGATTTTTCCCGTTATGGCTCAATCGATGGCACAGTGACGGCATTATCAGCTACAACTTTTACCAGTCCACAGGGGGCACCTTTTTATAAGGGAATGATAAAATTAGATAAACATTATGTGGGGAACGATTCCGAATTGAACAAAGTGCTCCCTGGCATGATAGTAAATGCTGATATTATTACCGGCGAAAAAAGCCTGCTTGCCTACTTACTCAAGCCAATTCACCGCTCGCTAAACTCCGCCTTTATTGAACGATAGTTTGTCGTATAATAACATAACGTTAGACACCACAACCTTTTTAAAGAACCCATACTATGAAAAAGCAAGAAATACCCCCTCTTTCAATACTTGCCGTGGACGACAACCCCACAACTCTGCGCCTCTTGCAGGCCATGCTTGAACGCAACAAGTTTGAAGTCCGCACAGCTGTAAATGGTGTGGAAGCTATGGCTGTGCTCAATAAATTTCATGAATCAATCGATATTATTCTCCTCGACAGAATGATGCCTGAGATGGATGGAATTGAAGTGTGTAACGCTATGAAAACAGATGAAAAACTGCGTTACATCCCGATTATCATGCAGACAGCAGCCGACCACCCCGAAGAAATCAGCGAAGGTATTGCTGCCGGGGTATTCTATTATCTCACCAAACCACTCAATGCTGAGATGCTGCTTTCTATTGTTAACGCTGCAGGAAAGCAGATTCGACGCCACAAACAGTTGCGCCATGAGATGGAACGGCGCAAAATCAGCTTTGGTCTTGTACAAATCCTAAAATGTACATTTAAGACACTCGATGAAGCTGAAGGGCTCTCTATATTTCTGGCAAACTATTTCGATGAACCAGACCGTACTCTCACCGGCATTTCAGAGCTTCTGGTCAACGCGGTGGAACATGGCAATCTGGGTATTTCCTATGAAGAGAAAAGTGATCTGGTAGCAGCTAAAACATGGCAGGACGAGATCAGCAACCGCCTTGCTGCCCCACGCTTTGCAGATCGGCTTGTAACTGTCATTTTTGAACGTAAAGAAAAAGCCTGCTATATCCAAATTACGGATGGAGGCGATGGTTTTGACTGGAAACAGTATATGGAAGTTGATCCTTCACGCGCCATGCACAACCATGGCCGTGGAATTGCCATGGCCAATATGCTCTGCTTCAATAAACTTGTCTATAATGAGAAGGGGAACCAGGTGACCGGAATCATAGAAACCGAGGACAAACAGGATAAGGATGACTTCTGGGACTAACAGACAACCATTTCGTAATTTGACTTACTGAATCTTCTAGGTTTTTGCCTAGGCATTCTGCCTATTACTGCTTCAAGCATTTGTATATAAAAGAATATTTCCAGTTACAAGATCAATTATTTTCAGGAACGGATTTTGCAAAGTAGATTTCCACAGTAAAATATCAAAGCACAGAACAGCAGTTTGCCAAACTCATCGTAAGGTGAGGACGGAAAGCCACGGGTCCCACGTGAAGACAAGTAACAGGACAGCCGGGTTGCCATACCAAGGCAATCCGGCTTTTTAGTGCCTTATAAATTTTTTTCTTATATTTTTGAAAAAATTTGGTGAAGGTACTTATACCTTGCATTGAAATTTTCAAAAACCACAACTGGAGTAATCCATGGCTGCAAATAACAACCAGGCTAGTTCCCCTTCTAATCCCATAGGTACGGCATCAGACACATCTCAGCAGAGTTGGGTTGAAGTTGACCAGCAAGGTCTAGGCGGTGAAACCCTGAGTGCAAAAAAGTGGTCGACTAAACGTCGGATTGTAGACAGTAGCCAGCACGTAGGAAACATCCATACAGGTACAGAGAAGGCCGTAGAGCTTGATAAAAGTAACACTCTGTCCGGGGATACCCTGGAAAACCAGACGCCACGTGAAGACAATACTTCAGAAGCAGTTACACACAGTGATCCAAACCTTCAAACGTCTACAAATACAAGGTTTTCTGTTGATTCTTTTGGGCAGGATGAGGATAAAAATAGCAACCAAGCTGCCGAGACAACGCCTCTGGAAAGCGACCATAAAAGCGTTATTGCAAGCAGTGGATCCGACTCACTTGTTTTTGAAAAACATTTTGAAGATGACTCTAATGACCGTTCTCCCCAGCGTGACCAAAGCAAAGCGCCAGTTTCGCAACAAACAACTATTCCGCAGACATCTCCAGAACCTGTTCAGGAAACCTCATCTGAAGCAATATCGGCAGCAGAAGTCACAACAACACCCACAGCCCCACCCTCAACATCTGTAACCTCTACATCTGTAACCTCAGCACCTGTCACCTCAACACCGCCCCTACCTCTTCCCGAGGTAGAGGATGATGACGGATCCACGACTATTATTGTTGAGAGTACTGCTTCAGCCCCAATCCTTAATGCCGCAGACAGCACTGGAATCGAAGATACCGCAATTGCACTCGATTTTTCTTCCAACCTTACAGACACAGACGGATCAGAATCGCTTCTCATCACAGTCGAAGGTGTACCTATAGGTGCGGAACTCTCCGCAGGAAAGAATCTTGGGAACAGTACCTGGGAACTCACAAGCGAAGAGCTAACCGACCTCACCCTTTCTCCACCAACAAACAGTGACGAGGATTTCAGCCTGACCATCACTGCCACATCTACAGAAAGCAATGAGGGGGCGACATCATCCGTCTCTGAAGTTATTGATGTTTTTCTGGAAGCCGTTGCAGATGCCCCTTTACTTTCTGCTGATAACGCACAAGGAGATGAAGACACAGCAATTTCCTTAAACATTTCTTCTGCCCTTACAGACACAGATGGCTCTGAAAGTCTGTCCAATATCATTATTTCAAATGTTCCAGAAGAGGCAACCCTCTCAGCAGGCAGTAAAAACGATGATGGCTCATGGACCATCAACAGTGACAACCTTGAGGGCCTAAAAATAACACCAGGCCAAGACAATAATGAAGACTTTGAGCTGGCATTGTCTGTCACAGCAACAGACTCCAATGGTTCCACCGCCACAAGCAATATTGTAATGGCCATTACTGTTGACGATGTAAATGATGCACCGACTCTCACGGTTGAAAGCACAAAGACTGTGGATGAAGATGGAAACACCAGTATCACTTTTACTGCTGCTGACTCAGATGGAAATATTGTTGAAACAACTGCTACCGCCGAACACGGAACGGTTACCGTTAATGATGACAGCACAATTTCATATGCTCCTGACGCTGAGTACAACGGTACTGATACCATCTCCGTTACGACTAAAGATGATGATGGAGCCACCGTTACCCAAACTTCTGGCATCACCGTCAATGATGTAAATGATGCGCCCACCCTCACGGTTGAAAGTACAAAGACCGTTGATGAAGATGGGAGTACAAGTATCACTTTTACTGCTGCTGACTCAGATGGAAATATTGTTGAAACAACTGCTA
>CAZDJE010000029.1:0-14757 GCA_964505715.1 uncultured Desulfocapsa sp.
GCAGTACTAACGGAACATTTGTAAATCGTAACTTGGTGCAGGGGCGGGTGGAACTCAAATCAGGCGATACCATTCATCTTGGAAACGAAGAGTTGCGCATAGTCAGGCATCTTGATGATTGTGATACCCGTAGTTTTGTGGTGGAAACTTTTGTTGACCGGACGGTAATGATCAATATTAATGATCCAGAATTTGATCTAAAGAGTGATTTTGTGCAGCAGGAAAAAGAGTTTAATACCATGCTGCTTAACCAGGAACTCAGTGTTGTTTTTCAACCAATAGTCTTGTTGGACGGTGAAGCGGTTATTGGCTATGAGGCGCTTGGTCGAGGAGCAAAGGCGGGTCTTCCAACGTCACCTCTTGGCCTGTTTGATATAGCAGAAAAACTTGGTAAGGCAAGAGAGTTAAGCTCAGTTTTTAGAACTCGGGCTATCAAGGAGTGTACACCTCTTCCAGCTAAATCGTTAATTTTTGTAAACACTCATCCTGTTGAAAATCTGACCACTGGTTTGCGAAATGGTATTGAAGAGATGCGTAAAATGACACAACCCTGGCAGGTTGTGTTGGAGGTTCATGAATCCGCCATCACTAATATAAAAATGATGGTTGAGTTAAAGGCAATACTTCGTGATTCTGAAATGTACCTTGCCTATGATGATTTTGGATCCGGACAGGCCAGATGGAATGAACTGGTCGAAGCCCCCCCTGACTATCTCAAATTTGATATAGCGTTGATTCGGAATATCCATAAAAAGCCAAAACAAAAACAGGATATGCTGCGTAAACTGGTTGAGATCTGTCTTGATCAGGGATCGCATCCTCTGGCGGAGTGTGTTGAAAATACGGAGGAATTAGTAGTCTGTAAGCAACTTGGATTTACCCATGGTCAGGGATGGCTTTTTGGTAAACCAGCCACGGCTTCTTCGTTTATTTCTGCCGGACAATAGGAGAATTTATTGTGCTTCAGGAACAAAAGTTGCGTCGTAATAAATCACAAAAGAAGAGGCTGGAGACATTTTCTTTCCTAAAGAGATAAGTCCACACCCTTCAAGTCTTGCAGCATTTCTATGGAGAAACTGCTCTTCTCCCAGTGTATTTGTCACAAAAGAACCGTTTGTACTCAGGTCAGTAATAAAAAAGAGACCGTTACTTTGATGCTCTATCACAGCATGGTGGCGGGAAATTAGAGAATCAGTAATGACGAGTGCATTGAGGCTGTCCCGCCCAACGGTGAATGACGGAGTTTTACTATCAATAAGTATGGTTTGCTCGTTATAGAGGAGTTTCAGGGACGTGTTGGCAAAGAGAGGAGCTTGGAAGACGGAACCGGTTATGGTCAAATCGCTAACATTTCCCCAGGTTAACTCACAGATCTGAACGGGTTTTGTTTTTCCTTTTATTTCGGTGCTGTTTAGCTGACGGCTGGATGTTTGGAGATTCTGTGACATTCTCTGCAAGGTTTTGCTGGTGGTGAGTATCTGCTGGGCTTTGGCCTGCGAGGTTAGGCGGGCTGCAAGATTTACAGCATCTCCAAATACATCCCCATCTTCAATAATCACCGTACCACAATGAAAACCGATCTTTACCCTGAGGCTGAGTTGAGGGAGTGGATAAAAACTGCAGAGGCTTTCCTGGGTGGCGATGGCTGCGTTGCCCGCATCTTCAGGACTTTCGAAGGTGCACATAATTTCATCACCAATGGTTTTGATAACTGCCCCATTATGGGTTGTAACCAGATGAGCAATGTGCTGCAGACAGGCTGAAGTGGCCTTTTGTGCCTGACTGTTTCCCAGTTTCTCATAAAGACTGGTGCTGCCGGCAATGTCAGCAAAAAAGATAGTTAATTGATTATCGTTTGGCATATTTCCCCTGCAACCATTGATGGACTCGGGCTTTTTTTACAGACCCTTACCTCTAGTAATGGTTGCAGAACAGTGGCTGGAAGTCAATGATTTCTTTTCTCATCTGTATGGCTGCTCAGGAGAGCGCATCGGGATTGCAAGGAATTAGATGATCAGGTCATATCACTCTTGAGTATTTAAGCAAAGCCAATTACCCTTGTCTCTATTATGGAAAACAATACAATATACAGCCTGACGGCAAGTTGCGCCGCCGGCCTTGAAGAGTTAGTGGGCCAGGAAGCAAAGAATCTTGGTGGAAGTGATGTGGATCAAGCAAGGGGCCTTGTAAGCTGGCAGGGGGACCTGGAAGCTGCATATCGGATGTGTCTCTGGTCACGCTATGCTTCGCGGGTTTTTCTCACCCTTGCTGAGTTTCCTGCTCCCAATGAAGACGCCCTTTATGAAGGGGCGTTGACGGTGGACTGGAATCTCCATATGGGGGTTGATACGACTTTTGCTGTGGATTGTGCCCTGCACCATTCAGCGATACAGCATAGCGGGTTTGCAGCGCTCCGAGTGAAAGATGCGGTGGTTGATCAGTTTCGCGAAACCTGTAACGAGCGACCATCGGTTTCCGTGGTAAGGCCCGGTATACGTATTCGAGCCACGGTGTATAAGGATAATGCCACAATTTCTCTTGATCTCAGTGGTGAAAGCCTGCATCGGCGCGGCTATCGTAAGGAGGGCGGAAGTCTTGCTCCTTTAAAGGAGAGTCTGGCTGCTGCCATTGTAGCCCTTGCCGGGTGGACGGCTGAGACTTCAAAGGAGATCATGTTTCTTGATCCCATGTGTGGCTCGGGAACCATCCTTATAGAAGCTGCACTGATTTTTGGTGATGCAGCCCCAGGTCTTTCTCGCAATTATTACGGGTTTACCGGCTGGAAGAGACATGCTCAGGAACTCTGGGACGGTTTGGTGGATGAGGCAATTAACAGGGAAGAGGCTGGGCTTGAGCGGGAATGGCCTCTGATGCTTGGCTACGATGCTGATCCCCGTGCCGTGGCTGTGGCACGCAGTAATATCGAAAATGCGTGCTACGAGGATAAAATTGTAATTAAACAGGGACAACTTGCCAATCTGCGTCGTCCTGCCGCAAAAGGCATTATGGTGGTCAATCCTCCCTATGGTGAGCGTCTTTCCGAAACCGATCAGGCGGAGCAACTCCACCGGGCTCTTGGCCGTATTAGTAAAGAGGAATTGAATAACTGGCAGGTTGGCGTGTTCACCTCCAATCCCGATTTTGGTGATAGAATGGGGATTAAGTGGGATCGAACCCATCGTTTGTACAACGGTTCCATCAACTGCCGCCTTTTCTGCGGGGTGGCTCATAGTGATAGTACAGCGGCTTTTAAATGGGAGTTAGACCCGGAGAAGGGACCCGATGAAGGAATAGAGTTTGGCAACCGACTCCGCAAGAATGCCAAAAATTTTCTCAAATGGGCAAAACGTGACGGGATAAGCTGCTTTCGGGTGTATGACAGAGATCTTCCGGAGTTCAATGTGTCCGTTGATCTGTATGAGAAGTGGATTCAGGTGCAGGAGTATGCAGCCCCTGATACCGTTGATGAACAAGCCGCACAGAGACGGTTTCAGCAGACGCTCCATCAGGTTCGACATCTCTTTGGGGTGCGCCGAGACAGGGTTTTTCTCAAGATCAGAAAGAAACAGAAGGGGAAAGCCCAGTATCAGAAACAGGGAGCCCGTAAAAAAATGCATACAGTCCGGGAGGGAGATTGCCATCTGCTGGTCAATTTCACCGATTATCTGGATACCGGAATCTTTCTTGATCATCGAAATATCCGCTTGAAAATTGGGCGTGAGGCAAAGGGAAAACGTTTCCTGAATCTCTTTGCCTACACCGGAACGGCGACTGTGCATGCGGCCGTTGGCGGAGCCGAATCCACAACCACGGTGGATCTCTCAGCAAATTATCTGAATTGGGCCAGAATGAATCTGGCACTGAACGGTTTTGGCGGGCTGGCCCATGAAACGATACAGATGGATTGTATGAAGTGGCTTGAAGAGGACAGGAAGGAGTATGATCTGATTTTTGTTGATCCGCCCACATTTTCCAATACCAAAAAAGAGAGGCGGGTTTTTGATGTGCAGCGTGATCATCGAATGTTGATTGAAAAGTCCGCAGCGCGTCTGGCAGAAGGAGGAGTACTCCTCTTTTCGACCAACTTCAGACGGTTTCAGATGGATGAGTCCATTGAAAAACATTATGCAATCCGCAATATCAGCAGGGACTCCATTCCTCTTGATTTTGCAAGAAACAGCAGAATTCATCACTGCTGGGAAATACGGAAACGATAGGCATGGTACAGGAACTGAGCCCTGCGGAAGTGCGGCAAAAAATAAAACAGAACGAAAACTTTGTACTCAATGTGGTTGCTGCCTGGTGTCCGGACTGCACGGTGCGTCAGCAGCCGCATTTTCCAGGATTTGTGCAGAAGATGGATACGGCTGGAATTCCGGTTTACCAGTGTTGTGTACAGACGGAAAGGCTTGTTTTTATTTCAGATGAGCATGAATCACTCACGGCAGATTTTGGCGGTCATGGGTATCCGCGTACGGTTCTGATAGAAGGTGGCAGGATGGTCGATTCACGGGTGGAAGTGATGGATGCACTTGCCCTGTCCATGCTTGCAGGTGAGTTTTTGAGTCAAGTGGGGTAACTGCGAGTTCTTACTGCTGTTGCAGGGTGAGCGACATCTCATGCCAGCTCAACCCGCCGTGGTCCGAGTCTGAGACTCCTACGTTACGGTAGCCATGTTTTTCATACAGTCCAATCATCTCTGTCACGCAGATCAGGTAGATATCAGTTTTACCAGCTGTTTTCATTGTTTTTGTAAAGCTGTCGAGAAGCATGGAGGCGTGGCCTTTTCCCTGATAGTCGGGGTGCACCACCACGGACATAACGACGATATGTGCTCCTTTGGGATCGTGGCCGATCAGTTCCTTAAACTCTTCGTCGGAAAGCTCAACCCTATGTGTTGCCCCCGAATTGATAAAACCAATGATTTCCGATCTGTTTTCGAGAACTATAAACCCTTCCGGATAGCGTAGGATTCTTTTGAGAATTTTACTTCTGCTTGCCGCTTCATCTCCTGCGTAGGAAACGCTTTCTATTTCAAAGCATCTGTCCAGATCATTTTCTGTGACGATACGAATATTTGTTGAGGTCATTTTTTGCGTCAATCCAGTCTCTAAGGAATCTGTTTTTTTCGTAACAAAAATAAAACATATAACGTAGAATAAAGCTATGAAAGCACCAGATGTTAGAGAGTAGTTTATTAGCATTTCAGACGTAGCCAACTACTATGAACCTAGATATACGAACGATTATTTTTATAATAGCGGTGTTCCAGGCTCTCTATTCGATTGGTTTACTGTTAATTAATCGATCTTGGATCAAATCATATTCTCTTAATATGGTAGCCCTTGCCCTCGCCTGTGGTTCGGTGGGTGGTTTTTTGCTTGCTTATCGTGGCATGGTTCCCGACAGTCTGTCAATTGTTCTAGCCAATATTTTTGTCCTGGGTCATCCTGTTTTAACTCTCGAAGGGATTATACATTTGCGAGGAATAAAGACAAGGACCCGCATAATCGGGCCAGTCTTTATACTTTTATTACTCCCAATTTTATCTTATCTGACTTTTATTGAACCAGACTTACAGCTGAGAATGTATGTAATGAGTGCATTTTTTGGCGTACAGTCACTAATTTGTGCATATATACTTGCCAGAAAGGTTGATAAAAAATTTATTGTTCCCGTGTATTCAACCGCATGTGTCTTTATTTTTGCTGCGACAATAATGGTATTTCGCATAGTAGTAACAGCCTTGCAACCTGGTATACTTCTCTTTATGGCCTCGGGAACAGGACAGAGTCTCTTACAATTATCTCATATTGTTTATATTACTGGTGTAACATTTGGTTTTATCTGGCTCAATATGTGCACACTGGGTTTTAAGTTTTCGAATGCATTACGTGATGTTGAAGGTGGACTTCAGGATCAGTTTGATTTTATAGATATTCTCTCACACGAACTCAAAACCCCCCTGGCAACGATTCAAAACAGTATCGAAAGTGTGTATATGCGTGCCGAGGATATTGATTCTGCTCAGGAGAAGGCGTTTGGTCGTATTAAGCGATCCCTTAAGCGGCTTGATAATATAATTGAAGTTGGTTTAAAGCAAAAGCGGCTCGTTCCACTCCAAATACAAAACAAAAGCGTACAAACATCAATTGTTGAACTTTTACAAACAGCAGCAGAAATCTGTAAAGGGACATTTCCTGACCATAAAGTGATTGTTAAGTGTGACAGGTCATTTTCGGGAGAGGATATTCTTGCAGATCAAAACTCACTTTTGACTGCTCTCAAGAATGTTCTTGAAAATGCTATGAAGTTTAGTCCGTCTCAAAAAAATGTTTATGTGGAAATATCGAAATCAGCCAGCACCCTGATCATAGCTGTAAAGGATAAAGGGTGCGGTATTAACCCCGAGAACACAGAGAGATTATTTGAAAAATATTTCAGGGATGAAAATACAAGCATGACTCCGGGTTCGGGGTTGGGTTTGTTCATTGTACGGCACATCATCAATGCTCACAGTGGCACCTTGTCGATCCACAATCGTAAATCAGGTGGCTGCAGGGTCGATATTTGTTTGCCGGTTGCAGGTAAAGCCATGGAATCCAGGGAAAGTAGAACTGACTCACCATGACAGATAAAAATAGTGTAAGAATTCTACTTGTAGAAGATGATACCGATCTTCGCGAGAGCCTGGTTGATTGCCTGGAACTTCAAGGTTACGCGACGAAAGGAGTCCCTAATGCCCTCTCTTTTTACCAGGAACTGTCTGCAGTAAAATACGATATTGCTATAATTGACCTTGGTTTGCCGGATCAATCAGGGATGGACATCGTGCGCCACCTGAAAAAAAACAGCGACATGGGGATAGTCATCCTTACTGCTTTGGGAAGTCCCGAGTCAAGACTTATCGGGTATGAACGTGGGGCTGATTTATATCTGGTTAAACCCATTGAATGTAGGGAACTTGCCGCCGCCATTACTAACCTCTCCTATCGTCTTGGCAGGGATACAAGTCAAACAACAGTTTCAAACAGCGTACCGTGGACACTGGATACTGTTGAGTTGCACCTTACGGTATCTTCCGGAAAACAGGTACCTCTCGCCGTCAGGGAAGTTGCTTTTCTGCAAATTTTAATGAATCGTCCTGGAGAAAAAATGAATCGCCAGGACGTTTGTTTCCATCTTGCATTAGACACCGACAACAGCTGCGACAGGCGGCTAGATTCTATGATTCGCAGGCTTCGTAAAAAGATTAAAGAGGCATCGGGACTAGACCTGCCTGTGCAGACAATATATGGCGAAGGATTTGTTTTTTCCGGCCAGACCGCAGTTTTTTGAATCCCTCTATTCATATGTATACTCAAGTTCTGCGTCGTCGCTTTTGGGTGTAGGAGCTTGCCCCTGCGAGCGATTTTTAGCTATTTCTTCAGTATCAGTTTCAATAGAAGTAACAGGGGGTTCAGGTGACACTGTTACAATACCAGAAGGAGCAGTACCGTTTGACAGACTGTTAGGATTCTCAGCCGGAAGCACTTCTGGCGGGGTACGGGGCAGTGGCCTTGGATTTGGTAGAGATACTGGAGTCGTCAGTATTGGGTTCACCGTTGGCAATGGTGCTTGAATAGGTGGTCGTACTGAATCTGGAACCTCTGGTTGTACTGGATCTGGAATAGTTGGGGGGATCGGAGTTGGTGCTGGTGCTGCACCACCCGTAATGGTCAAAGTACCATCCGTATACGCCAGGGCGTAACCCAGATCATTAGTATAACCGCTCGGAGTGATCGCATATGCTCCGCTATTCACCGCTCCCTGGCTTGTACCGCCATAGGCCAATGCTCCGCCAAGAAGGACTGACGTGTCGCCATTGACAAAACCGCTGGTGCTCACGCCATTGCCGCCGCTGTATGGTACTCCTGAGTATGCCTGGGTATCACTGGTGGCAGTAATTCCAACCGAGGGTTGTTCACGGTAAATTGCATATTTTTCAGCTCCCAGAGCCGCAGTGTAATTTGTTATTGTTTCATCGCTGTTGTAGCGAAAGTTTCCTGTACCGGAACCCACGAGTGCGGTAAGCCCGGTGCTGTTACTGACACTACCTGAATAGAGTGTAGTTCGGCCACCGGCCCCGGTATTAACACTGCCACTCCCGCCAATTATGATATCTCCGCCTGCGGCAGTTCCCGCCGCTGTATTTTTTCCAGCATTTAATGTTATTGCACTAGCTGTTGTATTGGATGTAGCAATGGCACCGTTTACGGTTAAGTTACTGGTTAAAGTGGCAATATCCACTGTACCGGTTGAAGATATGGCTCCCAGGGTCATTGCATTGCTATCAATAAGAGTAAGGTCTGCTGCTGATACCACGGATACCGCACCACCGAAATTATTACTGCTATTGTCCAATGATACGTTGTTGGCACCTGCTGTTATGGAAGTTGTTCCGGTTACAGTATAGGCTCCGTTTTGGGTTAATGCACCACCAGTCTGCACTGTCAGGTCACCGGAAAGGGTTGAGGTTCCCAACACCATGGCGTTGGTATCTCTTAGGCTGACATCATCCGCAACGATGGAGACTGCACCACCAAAGTTATTAGCAGAATTATTGGCAACAATATCAAGGCCCGACGCACTCAAAGAAGTGGTACCCGTTGCCACCAACTGACCTGAGCCTAAAGCCATCGACATGCCAGATCCAGTGATAGCAAGATCTCCACTGCTGGTAATACGGTCGTTATTTGAATCAAGCCGTACAGATACATTACCGCTGGTCGTATCATTAGCTGTTCCGGTTAGGGTGACATCACCGGAGCCTCCACTGGTGGTGATGGTATTTGATCCTCCTGCCCCTACTCCAACCACCCGGATACCTGGATTGAGCTGACTGGAACCGTTTCCTCCAGTACCGGTTAGAACAATGTTGCCACCACCTGTCGCACTGATCGTGTTAGACTTTGTGGCATCCCAACCAATGAGCATAATGCCCGACCGCCAATCCGCTTGTCCAGTCGCAGTTGCGCTATTGCCAATCATGGTAATAGCGTCCCCGGATGCTGCCGACGAAGTTATGGAACCACCATTTAAATATAGAGCAGTACTATACCAGTTGGCAGAGGTATTAATACTCACGGCATTAAGATCTATGGATCCTGTCCCTGAATTAATGCTGTATAGTCTACCGTTGTGAGAGTAGATACCGGTTGCGTTGTCGGTACCATCAGGCAAAGAAGAACTGCCGCCCGTAGCAGATGATTTACCATACATGGCAATATCACCACCACTGGTGTTTATTGCCCCGCTATCGAGATAAATACCCACTGGGAATGCTGTGGTACCTTGGGCATAGCCATCTCCCACATCCAGACCATTCCACGTTGTGGTACCACTGCCACCACCAAGCCATAGATGCCCCCCATTTGTGGTTATCGGTGCTGTCTCTCCGAGCTGAATATAGCCCCCGTCTGTGGCATCTGAGTCAGACCACAGAACCGTATCAAGTTTACCTATGGAGGAACTGATACTACTGCTTGTTCCCATGGTGATAGCACCAGTGGTTTTGATGGTCAAAGAGGCATCAGCATTTGTTGCATTCGAGATGCTTTTTCCTGCCATCACAGTAAAATCACTATCAGCCGCAGTCTGAGTTAAGATTGTACTGGCGGCTCCTAATGTGACATCTCCGTTATACGTTTGAAGACCTTCCGTGCTTACTCCCCCACCGTTGATAGCAATGGTTCCCGTTGTGGTAACGGCCAAAGATGCCAGAGACTTTGAAGAACCTACAGCACCAGAAAAGGTAACGTTACCGGAACCGGCAGTTATGGTGATTGGTGAGGTACCCAGATTTGTTTCCGTCGTATAGCCCTCTATCCAAGGTGTACTATCACCACTGTCACGTGGATCATTTTTTAGATCATTCCATTGCCCTAAAGTTCCGGTAAACTGAAGATATGGTTCTTGGACACCAGCTAATAGCGCGTTGTTAGGTTCATTGGGAGCCCAATTGTTATAGCCACCATCAATAGTAGCTCCACCGGTGTAGCGAGCTGTTGAAATTTGAGTAAAAAACTGGAGACCATTTCCAGAATCCTCCAAGCCTTCCGGTCCGGTTACCCAGCGCCATACCCATTCCGTCCCAACACCCTGCACACGCTCGGCACCAAGCCATGATCCTTGATAACTTCCAGCTCTGGCAGCAATGGCATTTTCCAGAGCGGAGGTTATAGTTGCCAGGTAGGTATCGTTAACGCTGCTCCCATCGCCAGTTGTCCCCTTGGCGGCAGTTACGGCATCACTCCATGTTATGTATTGATCGGCAGTAAATACATAGGAAGCATTTCCAGAGTTTAAGACACCGTGAAACTGGACATCACCATTAGCAGAATCAACGGTGAGTCCATCGGTGTCTGCAAGGATCATTTCGCCTCTAACATCAACATTGCCACCATTAGTTGATATGGTCATGGTATTGCTGTCACCGCTAGTAACGTACACATCACCGCCGGTCAAAACAGGGTTTACGGTTCGTCCGGTACCAAAACTAAGATCTCCGCCATTGGTGGTTATATTTTTTCTCAGGATGATGATACCGGCTGGACTGGATGTGCTACTCTCTTTGTTTGCATCGAGCACAATGTTTAATGCTCCAGTAGTTGAACTTATAGTAGCATTTATATCAATTGTGTTAGCCGCCTCCAGAGTAAGAGTTGCCTCACCACCGCGAGTTTTGCTTATAGCACTGCTAACAAGAATATCACCAAGTTGAGTGCCCGCACCAACAGTTGTAATGGTGACACTGGTTCCAGTATCTAATTTATTATTAATATCAGTATTTAAAATTGTGGAATTATTACCGATGGGGGTCCAGATGCTTGGATTGGCACCACTCAAGCTACCGTTGGCATTACTATCAGCAATAGTGACATTATACGGATCAAACAGCCACTCTCCACCTATCCCATTCGGTGCAGCCGCCGAACCTTCAACCCCAGCTGTATCCAACCAATGACCCGAGGTCTCAATCCTACCGCCATCACCATCGTTAACCCCACCCATCGCTTCAAAGGTGCCATAGGCACGGGTAACGGAATCGGAATTGGTGATATCCGACCACGCCACCACCGTACCGCCATCGCCGATGTCGATAGCGCTTGCCTCCAGCAATGCTCCCTGCTCAACAATTGTGCCGGTTGCCTGATGGATAGTGGGGTCACTTCCCTGCCAGCTTCCACCGACCAGTACTTCGCCGCCGCCGGTTTTTCCCGAGGCGTTTAGATGTGCTGTGGACTGGATAAGTGTCCTGTCACCGGTGACAACAATCTTACCGCCTGTACTGTTTGCAGATGAAACATTTATTACCCCGGATACCGTTGTCTGGCCGCCCTGGGCGTCAAGAATGATCTGTCCGCCACGAGACTGAAGTGTCTGGGCCTCTATAATACCAGTATTGTTTACGACTGAACTGGTAAGATTGTTGGCTGCCTGGGCCGTCATTACCACTAGACCGCCATGTGCTGAAATCCTGCCACTATTTGAAACTTGTGCATTTACGGCACCACCATCAACCTGATAACGAATAAGCTCGTCACCAGTAAAGTCCAGGCTCACATCATTTCCGGCTACAAGCAGTATACCGCCTGATTTCTCTTTGACAGGAGTGGCGTTAGTTGTAGCATTTGTGTCACTATCGCTATTTGTATCGCTGTCTGTATCGCTGTCGCTTGAAGGTGTTTCGATACTGCCTTCATTCCTCACCACCGGGCCTATCAGTGCTACCACACCATCCTCGGAGGTGGATATTTCTCCCTCATTGACAACCTCACCTTCACTGTCACCGGAAAAGTTATCATCACCAGCCATAAAATCTTCATCGCTAATATCGAGTGCGGAGGCGACCAGGCTGCCTACGTTTACCTGGCTTGAGGGCCCAAAAACAATCCCGGCTGGATTGGCGAGATAGATCTGCCCATTGGCTGATAGCTTACCAAAAATCTGTGATGGATTCTGATCTGATATACGGTTCAATGCAGCACTGGAGGAGTCGGGTTGCTCAAACGTTACCGCAGCGTCCACTCCTATATTAAAAGTATTCCAGTTAATAATCACTCGATCACTACTCTGGTTGATGGTCATTTGACTGCCCGACGAGGAAATGTTGCCGGAACCTGCAGAAATACTGCCACCAGAGGGTAATTCGCCAGGCACTGGTTCCTGAGAGAATGCAGGGGATGATCCGCCTGCGCACAGTGTAAAAAGAACTGCTCCCATAACAAATCCCTGGCCGGCACGGCTGGGAGTGTTTTCGGCAACAGGCATATAGAGATTACGTTTTTTAGTCCAGACAAGCCGATATATAAAGTTAAGAGATGGACGTTTCATAGTATTCCTCATATAATTGGTATTACATCAAAACCAGATAGTGGCCTGCAGCCAGAAACGATTGTTCTGGTCTTTTCCGTCAGCATTATTACCGGCAAAGCTTTGACCGGGGTTATCTCCAATAGCGATGGCCCAAATGGCCTGGACACTGTAAGTGTCAGCTTTTGTAAGAACTAGTTTGGTCCCGGCAGCGCTTAGTTGATAGCGATTCTGGTTATTGGCATTAACCACTGCTCCTTGATAAAGATCATGATGTGATTTGGTTTCCCCGATATCATAGAACAGTTGCAACTGCAAATTCCCGAGATAGAAGTCTTTTGGCACATCGTAACGTAGCTCTATATTTGCTATCCACCCTTCATCTCCGGAAGCTTCGCTCACGGGATAGGCACGGACTCCGTAAGGTCCGCCTAAGCTGAACTCTTCCGAAGAATCAAGATTTTTAGATGCAAATTGTCCGAAAAAACCGCCATACAGAGAAAAATTTGCAGGCAGTTTTTGCAGGCGACCGAGATTGTAGGTGAGTTTATTGAAGTTGCCATCGGTTTGGGCAGTTTTTTGATCAATATAGAGATAGTCAGGGACTCTGGAAAGGTCGAGATCACCAATAATGCCCCTCAGTGACCAGTTGCTGAGGCCTCCGCCAAGAACAGTATCAAAAGAATGGCCCGCAAATAAGAGAGAAAAATTGTTCAGTCTCTTATCGCTGAAATCAATTGATAGCGCCTCATCTTTCAGGGACTTCCAATCGTAGCCCACTTCGACATTCAGATTAAACTTGCGGGACCTGACCAGAGGGTAATTTACCTTGGCATTGAAGGTCAGGGCTGTTCCTTCCAGATTCAGATCTGAAAATTCTTTACCTGTCTGGTATTGCAGGCCCGTAAAGCTTGTTGCCAGGGTTAGCCCATGTGACCCAATGGGAATAAGGTAGTTTAATAGTCCCATTTGCAGATCTTCAGCCACCGTAGCCAGCACATTGAGTCGATCCGCCATTCCGAAAGGATCATTGAGCTGAATAAGCCCATTGGCACGAGCAGTACCATTGTATCGGCTACCGTAGTTGTCGAGCCAGGTGCTGCCTGTAAATAATGATCCCTCCTCGACATCCACCGTGATACGACTGTGTCCTGCAGTCGTTCCTGGTTTGAGAATTGAATGGGCCGAGATCCCAGGCAAATCATTCATCAGGAGTAGAGCTCGTTCCAAGTCACTTATTTCAATGATAGCACCAGGTGTGAGTGCAGAGGCTGCAATGTCTTCGAGTTTTTCTTCGGAGATTCGTAAATTTTCGCCTTGAACATCGATTATATCGTCAGCATTTCCTTCTATACGGCCAGGCTGTATGGCGATTGTTACAACGCCATTACTAATTTCTTGTTTAGGCAGGAAGGCTCTGGCAAGAATAAAGCCTTCGTTTTTGAGATACTGGGTTACTTGATCGGCCAGGGCTTGGAGACCGGAGAAACCAAATTCCCTGCCAATCGCGTCTTTTAATACTTCCTGGAGTTCCTCTTTGGAAACCAGGTCATCCGTTCCGGTAAAACGGATCATCTCGATGGTGACTATTGTTTCAGATTTGCTTGCTGTCTTTTGTTGCACAGGTTCTTGGGGAGTCTTTTCTGGAAATCGTTCAGGCAGGTTCTGGTTTATTTGCTGCTGATCACGAAGGAGTGAACCTGCATCTGGAAGTTCCAGGGCAGAAACTGCAGGTACTGATACTGCACCTGACAACAACCCGAGCAGAAGAAAACGGTAAAAAGGGGTTTTCTTGTGAAGTTGCTTTATTGCGGTAGATTTGATTTTTTGAATAAAGATTGGCATACAATTCCTCAAAGGTGATAAAAATTTCCTTAAGTCTATCAATTTTGGAAAAGATACGCAAATGGATATGCGAGAAAAATTATAGAGATATCAATAGTTAAGGAGTGTCATTGTGACGAAATGTGACCATTTGTGACCATGGCCAATATGCTAAGGTATTGTTACCTGTGGAGGGAAGAGCTGGGGGCTGTTGCTCTGTCATTTATTGAATAGTGTGATGGGGTATCCAGGAAGGGGCACTAATCCTGACAATTTAATGCATGGGTGTGTGGGGGAGAGTCTGACAGGATATGTTGGCGGAAAGACTTTGCAGCACTTACAAACAACAGCTTGATGGTAAAACAGCCCCCCATTAAGCTCGGCGGTTGGGCTATTTTTTATCGTTATGAGGAGTAAATTTTAGAAGCTTGCCTTTTTTCTTTACTGGCTTTGGGCCGCAATTGGGGCAATTCTTACACCCTCTGTTCAGCATACTGTGAATATGTTTTAACAGGACAGTACGGCAATCGGGACAGAGCTGCAGAATGATTTCCTGGTAAATATCATCGAGCAGCTCAT
>CAZDJE010000029.1:14857-31680 GCA_964505715.1 uncultured Desulfocapsa sp.
CAATCGGGACAGAGCTGCAGAATGATTTCCTGGTAAATATCATCGAGCAGCTCATTTTCATCCTTTCCTGCAATTTCAGAGAGTGCCATGGCAATAAGTTTGTCCGGGTGTTTCAGTTCAGGGATCGTCTCATCTTTGGCAGCAATAAGTTCAGTGCGGCAATGATAGAAGAGCTCACCATCGGGGAGTGAAACCCCGCAGGAATCACATATTCTTTTTGCTATAGTGGGGATATCTGTCATATTTCTGCCTGTAAAAGTCTGTTTGCGTTCTCACCGAGTATCCCGGAGAGCAGTGTATTGTTCAATCCTAATCCTTTTAATTGGTCGATGCATTCCTTCTGGTCAACCCATGGCGAGTCACTGCCAAAGAGCAGATACTCCGGAGGATGATTGTTGAGCATACGTACCACTTGCTCCTTCTTAAGATAGTGGAGGGCAAAGGAGATTTCCATATAAATATTTCTGCCAATGAGGATCTCTTCCACTTCATCCCAGATATCCCATCCCCCAAAGTGGGTGCTGATAAGCCGCAGGTCGGGAAAGCGGTTCTGAAGAGTGAGTATGGCTGCGGGGTCGACACGGCGGGTACGGGGGAATGCAATATCATATCCGCAATGAACCACAAGCATTAATCCCGTATCGCTGAGGGCTTGGTAGAGTGGGGTGAGTTTTGTATCATTGAGAAAATAATCCTGGTAAAATGGGTGCATTTTGATGCCCGCAAAACCTTCTTTGTGAATGGTATAAATACGTTCCGCGCCACGTGGATCGTCAGGATGGACAGAGGGGAGCGGGATAAAGCGTTCACATCGTATTTGACGTGACCAGTTGAGTATGGGCTCAAACTGTTTGGGGTTGGTGGCAATGGAGCAGATAAGAGAGCGATCGATACCTGCACGTTCCATGGAAGCTGAAAGCGATTCGATGGTACCCCTGGTGTGGGCTTTTATTTTCCCCTCCCCTTCGAGGGATGGGATTGCTTTTGCGGCTACTTCGTCTGGAAAGGCATGGGTATGGAAGTCAATAATCATTTTGTAGTTTATCAGCGGCCACAAGCACAGCATCTTCGTCCGATTTGCCCTGTCCGCATAGATAAGGCTATTGCGGACAGGGCAAACCGAACGAACCTACTGCACCTGTGACCACTTTGGAATTTTGGATGAAGTGAGCCTATATAAAAAGATGATTTTTCTTAGATTGGTATTATAGTTTGCAGCTTCTGCTTTGTAATTAACTCTTTTAGAAAAAAACTTGATGCATGCTTTAGCGCCTGAAAAAAAAAGGAAGACCTGGAAATCATTTGTTCGGTCCCCTCTGTTTGATATTGGACAGTTTGTACTCCTGTTTGCCCTGATCTGCTTGTTTTTTAGCCGTTCAGTACAGGATATGGGGTATCAGTGGCAGTGGTATCAGATACCCCGCTATATATACATATGGGATGAATCCGGTTTTGTTGCAGGGCCACTTTTGTATGGCCTGGGAGTCACCTTAAAGATCTCTATAATCAGTCTTGGTTTTGCCTTTGTGATCGGTCTGCTGACTGCGATACTGCGGCTTTCAAACTCGGTTCCTGGAAAAGTCGTTTCTCGGCTGTATCTTGAGGTGAGCCGCAATACCCCTCTTCTTATCCAGCTATTTTTTCTTTATTTTGTTATGGGCCCGGTTCTTGGGCTGGATCGATTCTGGGGTGCAGTGCTTGCACTCAGTCTTTTTGAGGGGGCCTATGTGTCTGAAATTCTTCGTTCCGGTATTATGTCTGTGGAAAAAGGACAGTGGGAGGCCTCACACAGCCTAGGACTCAGTTATAAACACGCCTATCGATTTATTGTTCTTCCCCAGGCGGTTCGCCGTGTGCTGCCGCCACTTGCCAGCCAGGCTATTTCTCTGATTAAGGATTCTGCCCTTGTCAGTACCATTGCCGTGTATGATCTTACCATGGAGGCACAGGCATTAATTTCCGAAACCTTTCTCACGTTTGAGCTTTGGTTCACGGTGGCTCTTATGTACCTTGTTGTCACCCTCTCCCTTTCGATGCTGGTATCCATCCTGGAAAATCGGATGGCATCGCCCTACAGGTCTGATTTGTCTTTTTGATCACTATGAAATAAGATGTCACATGGTGACTCAATTATTGCTGAATACTTCTTTGGAGGAACAATGAAAACATTGAACAGAAGGGCTCTATTAACTTTTGGACTTATTGCACTGATGGTTCTGGCTGCAATGCCCGTCGCGGCTGGGAAGCTGCAAAAACAGCTGGTGGCTGAATCAACGGTCGACCAGGTTCTACGGCGCGGTGCCTTACGAGTTGGGATGGATACGTTTCTTCCCTGGGCCATGAAGGATAAAAAAGGTCAATTGGTTGGATTTGAGATTGATGTGGCCAGAAGACTCGCCGCTGATATGGGGGTAAAGGTTGAGTTCGTTCCCACCAAGTGGGCTGGAATTATCCCGGCACTGCTCACTGGAAAATTTGATGTTGTTATTGGTGGTATGGGGATTCAGACTAAACGTGCTCTGAAGGTTAACTTTACTATTCCCTACGACTACTCCGGTATGGCAATTGTGGCTCACAAGGAAAAAGCTGCAGGTTTTTCCAGCCTTGAGGATTTTAATAAAGATACGGTGGAAATAGCCTGTAAACTTGGAACTACAGCTGTTTCTGCAGCAAAAAAATATATCCCAAAAGCAAAATTACGACTCTTTGATGACGAGGCTCAGGCCTATCAAGAACTGCGAAATGGCAATGTTCACGCCGTTGTCGGATCTGCTCCACGGCCAGCCTACGAGGCGATTAAATACCCGAAAACAATGTTTCTGCCGATTGAGGGCAATTTTGCCAAAGAACCCATTGGTTTTGCTATTCGTAAGGGTGATTTTGATACGCTTACTTTTTTTAATAACTGGATCACCATAGTCAGCCACGAAGGGTGGCTCGAAGAGCGCCATAACTATTGGTTTGGAACCAAAGAGTGGTCTCATTTGGTAGAGTAGTTTTTGGACGGACACTAAGTTAGTAGTAAATATTGAGAAGTATTGAGAATAAGAAAATGAATAAGGCAGATCATTTTGTTCATCGCTGCACCAGCGACATTCTACACGGTCTTCAAGAGGGAATATCTGAATTTTCCGGGCCGAGCCGTGTGGCGGTGATCTATTGTCTTACTCCACAGTCGAAGCTCTTTATTTGTGATCCTCAGGGGTTACTGAAGGAGTATGACCCGGTATTGGGCACGATATTCTCAGGAGATGGAGAGTGGTGTGTTGATGTTGCTCTGCAAAATGACAGGGCAAAGTATAGCCATATTCTTCCTGAAAAAAACCTGAATCTTGACGGGCTTGTCAGCTATGGCGGGCGGTCCGGGTCTGTTTTTTATCAGATGTGGTTTACGGAGCATCATCCCAATATCTGTTCCATCGGCCCCACCGAGCGCTGGCTTGAATATGCTGTGCTGCGTTTTTCCCATGATATGGCCAATGAGCAGGATCTCTATTCCGGAATATCAGGAAGTTTTCTGAAAGAGTATTCCAATCACGCTGTTCGGGATCATCTGGTAGACGAGTGTAATGTTCGTCTTGGAATAGATTCTGCTATCCGTATTTATCCGGTTTTAAAGGTTATTTTAGGAATATCGAAGACTTTGGAGGAGGGGGCTCTGCCGAATGGAGCTCTTCTCTTTGTCGAGCCGAGGCTGATGGGGCAGCTTTCTTTTCTTGCACGTTTCCACGCGAGTGTACAGCCCAAGCTGGACAATTTCAAACATGTTCGGAAATTGCTGCAAAGTGTAGAAGGTTCAGACAATTGTCTTGTCTCCGATGGTGTTTCAATTGTTGGAATTGCCTCAGCCAGCCGTTTGAAATTCGCTATCCTGGTGGAGTTTTCTGGTGATTATGGTTTTATTAAAATAGGGCAGGAGACCGTTTGCAGCTTTTCAGACGGCAGGTTTCACTCCACTACCAACAGGGCTAAGCTGGTTGAAGTTGAAGAAAGTCTTCTTGAGTCAGACTTATTGGACAGTGACTCCGTTTATAGGCTTTTTCAGATTATCAGTGCTCTTGTTCATAATGCAGAAAAGTCCTCCCATGGCTGTACGCTGGTGATCGATCTTGAAAGCCGCTCTCTCGATATCCCCGGTCAGAAATTCGAACAGCCCCTTGATCTCTCAGATAAGCGTCTGCTGACACTGGCAAGCTCTCTTTCTGCCGTGGACGGAGCACTGCATATCGATGGTGATTGTTACCTGCACGGTTTTTCCTGCCTTCTCGATGGCCGTACTATTCTAGGCGAAGACCTTGCTCGTGGTGCACGCTATAATTCGGCTCTGCGGTTTTCCAAGGAGCATTCCGGGGTGATTGTGGTAGTGGTCTCATCGGATAGACCGGTTTCAGTTATCAGACGTGGTCTTGAAATAAATGGTCAGTGCGCTTGGCGACCACCGGAAAGCTGCATCTTTGAACCAGTATTGCTGGATGAGTGGTTGAATGAAGCCTAATCGAGGATTTGATTGTTTCTGGGATGTTGGTTAGTTTTGAAATCAGCTTTCTTTAGACCATTACTTCTGGCAGTCTTTTTATTTATAGGGGGATCATTTCTATTCAATTATTTGGTCTTCAATAGCAATGAATCTCCCTCGTTACCTGTCCCACCGCTTGAAAGTAAAACTTCTCCGCTAGTCCTTGATCAATCGAGCCACCAGCAGAACGGCCCTAAAGCAGCTGTCACAATCTCTGCAATTGTTCTGAAGGATACCCTGGAAAAAGAGGAACCGGAACCCAGCAGACTATTATCACCCAGTGAAAAAATGGGCAGACGTATTGGTCAATCAATGGTGTATATTGTTTCTCCTCTGGGGCGAGCTACAGGTTGTTTTGTCGATGGAAATGGACATATTCTGACGGTAAAACAGATCATTGGACCCAGTAAAGCAGTAGTGGAGAAGGCTGGGAATGAGAAGGGAATTCTAGATCAGATCATTGCTCTTGAGCAAAAAAGGCTACGCACTATTCGTCAACAGATGACGCTTCTTCCGCCGGGCTATGAAAAAAAGAAATACCAACGTCTGTCAGATGAAAAAAAGAAGGAACTTTTTAGCAGCCTTGCCAGAAGCAGGGAACTTGAGACGTTTTTGCAAAATAGTGCCGGGCACTCACTGGATTATAATGCTGACATTCAAGTCTTTTCTCCGGACGGCACACAGTTGGAACTGCTAAAGGTAACTCCTAGCGTCACTTCCGATATGGTATTGCTTCAGGTGAATACGGCTGGTTTGCACTATACGCCACTGCGTCCTCGTACTATTCCGTTAAAGGCCGGGGACACGGTTTTTAACGCTGAATATCAGGAGCAGTTTGCTCTTTTGGTACAACAAGGTCATGTGTCAGAGAATAGCAGTGCTGAGAATAAACGGAATATCTGCACCGATATTTCTCTTCAAAAAAGGAAAAATGGCGGATTACTGCTGGACAGGTATGGCAATGTCAGTGGTTTGAATAACGGGTTGGCCGCAGATATCAGAGCAGGAGACTGCTCCATCCCCATACTCACCGTTTATGAGGAATTTGATGCCTTTCTTATTCCTCAGATACGGGCTGTACGATCAAAAATAATTGTGAACGGTGCCATGCTGTAACGCTAGAATAGCATCTTGTTTATGTATTCTTTATTAGGGAACTCTTTTCCTTTAACAAGTTGCCGGGTGGAGAAATCATAGATGAGTGCGCCATCCTCGGTTAACGCTATCAGGTAGGCACGGACTTTCCCATCAGCTTTAATTTTGCCCCATGGTTTATTGTTTTTGGCAGTCACTACACCGATAAGTACAGAAGCTTTTACCTTGTATCGTTTTGCCACGGCAATATTGGCTATACTGGACATCAGCATTGTATAGGTTGCACCATATGCTGCGGGGAGTTCCGGTTGGCTGGCAAGCTCCGGAACCTGCTTATCTATAAAATCCTCCGTCGCTGCTCTTAGTTCATTGAACCAGTTGGCGGTGATAAACATATAGCGTTTATCACTGACAACAACATCTTGGAGTGATGGAAATCTCTTCTGCAGTTGTCTTTTAATAAATTCACCATAGAGGAGCTTGGCTTTTCCGTCTAGCGCTATGATTTCAGGAGGCGGCACTTTGCGTAATTCCACACTGTTTCCGGCGTGAGAATTTTCTCCTGCAGACAGGAAAAAGGCTGTAACAAGGCAGAATGTTGTTATAAACAGTGTGTTATACATTTTCAAAATAAAAATACCTCCTGGATAAACTGTTTATTTGGATACGCTTCCAGACGAACGAATTGACCATTTTGCGGCTCGATAATAAATAAGCCGTTCTCGGTGACAGCAAACATTAACGCATGCATCACCCCCGGCAGGCCTGCCCATTCCTTTTTGGCATCCACCCGTAACCAGCCGACCGCTCCTCTGGTATCGAAGTATCCTGCTCCCCATATGCGTACCGTGGTGAGTGCATTCAGTAATGCACTGTAGTTTTCACAATCCCATGTGTCAGCTTTCCCCTTTAATTTTGCCTGTCGAATCAAAGTAAGGAAAGAATCGGTCATATCTTTCAGCCAGGCATGCTGTGGGATAATATACTGTTTTATGTCTCTGTCCCGATAAAGTACTTTGAATTCTTTACTCTGTTGTTGGAATAGAGCCTCGATTGTATCAGCTGTAATATAGCGCACAGACTGGTCATTATTGAGGGCAGGGATAAACGTGCCGGGTATGGGAAGGATATAGGTATCATTTTTTTCCGATAGTGCGCTCCCTGAAAAGAGTAAAAGTGTGAGCAGGCACAAAAAACCTGTCACTAGCAACTTTTTACAGACTATTTTCAAATGCATACGTTTAAGAAAGATCATTTTAGTCCTCTTTATTGGCACATCATATTCATGCAATAGAATATGTTAGCCTAATATGGGTTCTGGGAAAAGTAAAAGAAATATGATAACTTATTAGTCGTAGTATAGCACCATAACATCTCTATCGAAGAGATTGATAAATGGCAGTTTTCAGCACTATTCAAGTGGTTGAGCAATAGGGGGTTTTGAGACGCCCCCTTGTTCGTATGGTACGAGAGGTTCTTGATGCTCTCACAAGAAATCTTTATCTGCATAGAATAGAAAGTCCCTTTCTAAAAAATGCTCGTCTCCTTATCAACTATTGGTAATTCGTTTCAAGTCGAGTAGATTTCGGAGAACTACCCTTGGTGAATAGTATAGTAGCAGATATGTCCTATAGTCAGTGAGATAATTATGTATTTAAAAAATTATAAAAAGACGGCTCTTAAGTGGAAGGAGCAGGAGATAAGCTATGCGGATCTTCTTCGGGAAGCGGTCTGTTTTTCAAAGCTTTTTTCAAAGACAGCTGAGCGGGTTCTGATATTCTCAGAAAACAGACCGGAGTGGATATACAGTTTTCTCGGTGCATGGAATAATAATTGCGCCGTTATTCCGGTTGATTATCTTTCAACCGTTGAAGAATTAACCTATATCGCAAAGGATTGTCGGCCAGACGTTATTTTTTGTTCCCGTGAGCGAGAGTCCGTTGTCCGTACTGTTGTTGAAGCTATCGACTATACTCCTCTTGTTCTTGTGTACGAGGATGTGGTGGAGACAGCAGAGACTACGGCAGGAAGCGATTTTGTTGAAATTGACTTTGCAAAAGAGAGCCTGAATAACACTGCACTGGTCATTTATACCTCTGGTACCACCGGAGACCCCAAAGGCGTAATGCTTTCCCATGAGAATGTGATGGCAAATGTGGAAGCGGTTTCCATTGGAGTACCCATTTATTCCATCGATGAACGGGTTATGCTTCTGCTACCTCTCCATCATATTTTCCCTCTCCTTGGTTCGCTGGTTGCTCCGTTATCGGTTGGTGCGACTATCGCAATGTCACCATCCTTGCAGCCACAGGATATTATTGCCACCCTCCAGGATAATCAGGTCACAATTATAATCGGGGTGCCACGGCTGTATAAAACAATCTGCAAAGGTATTGTTGATAAAATTAACCAAAAGAAAATTGCCCGCTTATTCTTTTCTGTTGCGGAAAAAGTGAATTCCCAGGCGTTTTCCAGAGTACTTTTTAAGGCCGTACATCAAAAACTCGGAGGGAAGCTGAAATATCTGGTTTGTGGTGGTGCTGCACTCGATCCCGATGTGGGCAGGAATTTTATGACCCTGGGTTTTGAGATCCTTGAAGGATTTGGCATGACGGAAGCAGCCCCGATGATCACCTTTACCCGTCCGGGACATGTGACCATTGGTTCTGCCGGAACTGCAATGAGTTGTACTGAGATCGAGATTCGAGACGGAGAGATTGTCGCTTCTGGCAAAAATATCATGCAGGGCTACCTGAATCGTCCGGAAGAGACCGCAGAGGTTCTAAAGGATGGCTGGCTCTATACCGGAGACTTGGGACAGCTTGATGATCAGGGGAAGATTTATATAACGGGTCGTAGGAAGGAAATTATCGTACTTGCCAGTGGCAAGAATATTAATCCGGTTCTTGTTGAACAAAAGCTGGAGAGTTTAACGGACTGCATCAATGAAATTGGAGTCTTCGTAAAGGATGATATTCTGCAGGCCGTTATTCAGCCAGATCTTAAAAAAGTCAGGGCGGGTGAGATCACGGATATGGATGATTTCTTTCGCTGGAAGGTTATCGATGCCTATAATAAAACAGTCTCCCCGTCAAAGCGTATTCTGAAATTTACTCTTGTCGACGAAGAATTACCTAAAACACGGCTTTCCAAGCTGCGCCGTTTTCAGTTACCCGATCTGGTGGGGAACAGAGAGGCGCGGAAAAGCGATGCCAAACAGCCGGATTTTGAAGAGTATCTGATTATTAAAGGCTTTATTGAACGCCAGAGTAAAAGAGAAATCTATCCAGATGATCATTTGGAAATTGATATTGCGATGGACTCGCTCGATCAGGTGAGTTTGCTTGCCTTTTTGAAGTCCACTTTTGGGGTGGAATTGAGTGAAGAAAAATTGATGTCACACCAGACGGTTCGATTGCTCAGTGAATTTATTCAAGAAAAGAAGAAAAAAATAAGCGTTGAACTGGCGAACTGGAATGAGATCCTGAAGGAAAAAGTTGATTTGAGCCTTCCCAGAACCTGGATAACAGCAAATATTTTCAAGAGCTGCAGTAAGCTCTTTTTTAAGGGGTATTTCAGGTTTACCGGCGTTGGGCAGGAAAACATGCCGAATACACCGTGTATAATTGCTCCTAACCATCAGAGTTTTTACGATGGCTTGTTTGTGGCCTCTTTATTAAAGGGAGAAGTTTTCAGGAATACCTATTTTTATGCCAAACAAAAACATGTAAAAAATCCTCTGGTGCGGTTTTTAGCGGATAGAAATAATGTTATTGTGGTGGATAGAGATTCAGGATTAAAAGAGTCTATTCAGAAATTGGCTGAGGTTTTAAAGAAGGGAAAGAATATTATGATATTCCCGGAGGGGACCCGGAGCAAGGATGGAACTCTTGGAGATTTCAAGAAACTCTTTGCCATTCTCAGCAAAGAACTAAACGTTCCAGTCATTCCCGTCACTATAAATGGTGCTTATCAGGCCCTGCCCGTTGGATCTCTATTCCCGATACCTTTTCGTGAGGTGTCGGTGAGCTTTCAACAGCCTATTTTTCCAAAGGAGCACACCTACGACTCGTTGACGGAAAAAGTATATCAACAGGTGAGAGGCGGACTGCGTTGAAGTGGGGTGGACAGCTGCAGAGTTTGTCGATTTTGGTTTCCATTGGAGTCCATAAAATTAGAAGTGTTGTGCCTGATCAGAAAATTCTATGACCGGTGTCTATCTTATACGAAAGAACAGTATCTTTCTCGATGCTGTTGTTACGGCCTCACTCCTTCTCTTTATGGGGTTTGTCGGCTATCGGGTGACCGTCGCGCTGAATTATAACTGGGAGTGGGGAGTAATCCCCAATTACCTGCTGTATTGGGATGAAGAAAAGAAACGTTGGGTGAGTAATATTCTACTCGATGGCTTTTTCACCACCATTCGTTTGAGTCTCTGGTCGATTTTCTTTGCCACACTGCTTGGTGTTCTGATGGGGGTTTTACGTACCCGGAAACGGCTTTTTTTCCGCTTGATTGCTCGTAGTTACGTGGAGCTTATCCGTAATATCCCTCCTCTGGTTCTGGTCTTTATTTTTTATTTTTTTGTTTCAGATCAAGTGATGCTCCTGCTCGGTGTGGATGAATTTATCCGGAGCAGAACAGGTATAACGGAACAGTGGCTTGGTTTTCTAGTTGCACCACCTGAGCTTTTTACAGCTTTTATTTCAGGTGTTTTTACAGTCGCTCTGTTCCAGGGCGCTTATATTGCCGAGATTGTACGGGCGGGGATTCAGTCCATCGACAACGAACAATGGGAGGCTTCAGCGGCACTTGGCCTCACCTGGTTGCAGCAGATGCGCTTTATCGTGCTGCCCCAGGCTGCAAGACGGGTGCTGCCGCCACTTGCCAATGAATTCATTAACACTATCAAGTATTCATCCATCGTCTCCATTATCTCCATTCAGGAGTTAACCTTTCAGGGGATGCAGGTGATGTCCTCCACCCAGCGGACTAATGAAGTATGGCTGACCATCTCTTTTATGTATTTCATGCTCTGTTTTGCGGTATCACTTTTTGTGCGCCATCTTGAAATATCCATGGCAGAAGTCAAGCTGTAAAAGCTTAAGGCAGTCCGTTTTATTGAATCTGATTGAAGACTAACGTGGTGCGGTCATGTGATGCGTTGGTAAAAAAGTGCTCGGGAGAGCCGACGTCAATAATCTGGCCCGCATCCATAAAGATTACACGATCAACAACAAAGCCTATTTTACGGGGAAGTACAACTATGGTCATCCCTTGTTTGGATAGGGTTTTCATAACGTCGAGTACCTCACCAATGTTTCGGTTATTTTAATACCCCCTTACTATGAAGCGTTGGATAGAATGGAAAACTGCTAAAAGTTGTATTTCTTTGCCATATCTGCTACATTTCGCTCGAATTTAGTCATCTCTTTCTTACGACCTCAGCAATATAAAAATAAGGGTAACCTATTCAGCAGCACTTCAACTACGTCTCTTTTAGCCTCTTCGAATAACATTAGTATGCTTCGGAGCCCAAAATAAACGAATTTGATGCACTGCTAAACAGTTACCGTTCTGAGTTAAGGGTAATTAGTTGCCCTCACTGAATAGTTACAAAATATGGTTTATTCAAAAGTCTGCCTTCATACCTTCGCTTATGCTCTTCCACCCCGTATTCTGACATCCGATGCTATAGAAGAGCGCCTAGCACCACTCTATGAACGTTTGAAGCTTCCTGCGGGAAGGCTGGAACTGATGAGTGGGATACGAGAAAGGCGGTTGTGGGAGCCTGGAACCAGACCGAGCCAAGGAGCAGCGCTTGCAGGACAGGCGGCCCTTGATAAGGATGATATTGATCCGGAATCCATAGAATGTCTTATTTTTACTTCGGTATCAAGGGATATGATGGAGCCGGCAACGGCTTCTTTTGTCCATGGTCAGTTGGGATTGTCCGAGGATTGTTTACTCTTTGATCTGTCCAATGCCTGTCTTGGTTTCCTTGATGGCATGGTGATGCTTGCCAATATGATAGAGCTTGGGCAGGTGCGAAACGGGCTGGTGGTGGCCGGAGAGACCGCAGAAGAACTTGTGGAATCAACGATCCTGGCACTGCTTGCCGATGAAAGTCTGAGCAGAAAGAAGATTAAACCCGCCTTTGCATCACTCACCATCGGTTCGGGTTCCGTTGCTCTCTATATGTGTAATCTGTTGCCCGGCATGAACAAACCGCGTTTGATGCGCGGGGCCTGGAAGGCCAATACCAAACATTCTGATCTCTGTCAGGGGGCGCAAAGCGGCACAGAAACCACCCTTATGAATACCAACTCCGAGGAGTTATTGATTCGTGGTGTTGAAACGGCCCATTTAACCTGGCAGGACTTTGCTTCCATCCCTGGCTGGAGTGCGGAAGATATTGACAGATTTTTCTGTCATCAAGTGGGCACTGCCCATGCACGACTCCTGTTTGATACATTGGGGCTTGATCTGGAAAAGAACTTTGAAACGCTGCAGATACTTGGGAATGTGGGGTCGGTTTCTGCACCTATAACCATGGCCATGGCTATTGAGCAGGATTGTTTTCGTCGTGGTGAAAAAGCGGCAATGCTCGGAATTGGTAGTGGCATAAATTGTCTTATGCTCGGACTTGAATGGTAAAATAAATGGCCACAGCGGCCCATCAGCACATGATCAGGCTCGGGCATATAGGGCAAACTATTATGCCTGGGCCTGATCATGCACATATGAACTGCTGTGACCATTTATTTCGGAATTAGTATAGTAGCTGGGTGAGAAAGACTATGGATTCAGTTTTAACAGAGGAACAGGGGCAGAGCCTGCTGCAGCTTGCAAGAGAGACCATTGGGGGAAGGTTGGGCTTAGCTATAGAGATGACAAGCGTAGGAGATGCAGCGCTTGATGCTGAATATGGAACCTTTGTTACCCTTAAAATCGATGGTGCGTTGCGCGGTTGTATCGGCAACCTGTTACCGAGTGGCTCTGTGGCAGAAGGGGTCAAGCGCAATGCGGTCAGTGCAGCCTTTCATGACAGTCGTTTTTCTCCGCTTACAGCAGTAGAACTTGAGAAGGTGGAGATCGATATTTCAGTACTCAGTCAGCCGCAGAAACTGGAATATACCGACGGGGCGGATCTGGTCAGCAAGTTACGGCCGGGAATAGATGGGGTGATCCTACAGCTTGATGGCGCGGGCGCTACTTTTCTCCCCCAGGTTTGGGAGCAACTGCCAGCACCGGAGCTATTTTTGGGCCAGCTGTGCCGTAAAGCGGGACTTGTTGATACGGCCTGGAAGAATTCCAATCCGGTAATTGAGACTTATCAGGTACAATGTTTTGAAGAGGAAGAAGGATGAAGGAAGTAGTGCTCAACGATGAATTGAGTAAAGAGGTTCGCGAAATCTATAAAGAGATGGAGTCGGATTACGACGTGGTGGCCAAAAGTCTGAATTTTAGCTGTGACGGCTGTCCGGACAACTGCTGTGACTCTTATTTTCTTCATCACACCTATACCGAATGGGCCTATCTCTGGGAAGGTTTTCGTAAGCTTGATGCTAAGCGACAGCAGGAACTTATGGAGCGCTCACAGCAATATATTCTTGAGTGTGAAAAGGCGGAGGCCAGAGGGGAGCGCCCCCAGGTGATGTGTCCATTGGCCGATGATGGCCGCTGTACACTCTATACCCATCGATTGATGGTGTGCAGGACCCACGGAGTGCCAGCTTCCATGAGGCGGCCAGACGGGCAGAGCTTAAGCTTCCCAGGCTGTTTTCGCTGTCAGGAGATTGTGACTAAAAAGTTTGTTCATGACTCTCAGGCTCCCCAGGTGGAGCGAACGCCACTTCTCCAGCGTCTGGTTGGGGTGGAACGGGAATTTATGGGAGAGAAACTTCATCTCTATCCACGGGTGAAATTAACGATTGCCCAGATGCTGGTAAATGGTCCCCCTGCCATTCCAACGCCTCACTGCGAACGTCCTGGAATAAAAACCTGATGTATAATCCAGGTGAAGAGATTATACAGATTGTTGATCGTGACAATATGGAAGTAGAAGCTCTACCTAGGCGTATTATGCGTGAGCAGGGCCTTATTCATCGTGCCTCCTATATCCTGGTCTTCAACGACCGGGAAGAACTCTTCCTGCAAAAAAGAACGGCTACCAAGGACCTGTATCCTTCCTGTTGGGATGTGGCGGCAGGAGGTGTGGTGCTTGCAGGAGAATCCTACGAAGAATCGGCGGCAAGAGAGCTTGCAGAGGAACTTGGCGTTGATGGTGTTTCCTTGAGTCCGCTCTTTGATCAATACTTTGAAGAAGATGATAACCGGGTCTGGGGACGGATTTTCTCCTGTGTCCATAATGGCCCTTTCCAGTTGCAGAAAGAAGAAGTGGCTTCCGGCTGTTTTATGACTGTTTCTGATATTTTTAAATTGTCAGAAGATGAAGAATTTACCCCCGACGGAATTGATATACTGCGCAAGGTCGCACAATAGATGAATAAAAGACAAATTAAACAACGACAGAACAGAAGAAAAAGAATTCGTAGTATTCGAAAATGTGGGGTTATTTCAACAACAACCTTTGTAAAACCAATCAAGAAAATCATAAAAGTTGACAAAGTTGAAGTTCCCACGGCTGTTAAAACAGTTGCACCAGCCCCGAAGCCGCAAGAAAAACCCACCGGCAAACCGGCACCGTCTAGACCTCCTCAAAACAGAAGGCAACAGGAGGACAAGCAAGCACCCAAATGGACACTTTCGCAATTTCCAGTGGAGCCGGAGGAGGGGAAATCTCGTTTTCATGATTTTAAACTGCCTCCTGGGCTTATGCATGGAGTTGCAGATCTGAATTTTAGATACTGCACCCCTATTCAGCAAAAATCTCTGCCCGATGTTATTGCCGGGAAAGATATCATTGCCAAAGCCTCTACAGGAACAGGAAAAAGTGCCGTATTTCTTATCGGAATTTTCGCACGCCTTATTCGGGACCAGCAGCAGAAACGAAAAAACGGAACACCACGAGCCCTGATTATTGCACCAACCAGAGAGCTTGTGATTCAGATTGCAAAGGATGCAAGAGCCATTGCCAAGTATCTCCCCATGCGCGTAGCTGAGGCCTATGGTGGTACTGATTATGAACGGCAGCAGAAAAATATCAGGGACAGGCCGGTGGACATTCTGGTGGCAACTCCCGGACGACTGCTTGATTTTTCCAGGAAGCGGGTGGTTCAGTTGAATCAGGCTGGCATTATGGTCATTGATGAGGCTGATAGGATGCTTGATATGGGATTTATTCCAGATGTGCGATCCATTATTCACCAGACCCCCAATAGAGATAAGCGGCAGACCATGATGTTTTCGGCAACGATTACTGAAGAAGTCACCCGGCTGGCATCGCAATGGTGTACCAATCCCATTTCTGTGGAAACCGAAGCTGATCAGATGGCGGTGGAAACGGTAACACAGATTGTGTACACACTCACAAAAAATGAAAAGTATCGTGTTTTGTACAACATTGTTCAGAGCGAGAACTGTGACCGGGTCATTATCTTTACCAATATGAAACGGGATGCCAAACGGCTCAATGACCAATTACGTAAGGATGGCGTTAATTGCACTCTGCTTACGGGGGATGTTCCGCAGCAGAAAAGAACCGCCCGCTTGGAAAGTTTTCGGAATGGAAAAATTAAGGTGATGGTTGCAACGGATGTTGCGGGTCGTGGAATCCATATCGATGGCGTCAGCCATGTTGTGAATTTTACCCTCCCCTATGAACCAGAGGATTATGTACATCGTATCGGACGTACCGGCCGTGCCGGAGCCGATGGGATATCCATAAGTTTTGCAGATGAAGAGAGTTCCTTCTATCTGATGGATATTGAGGAGTATATTGGAGAAGCCCTTCCCTGTATTCCGCCGGAGAAAGATCTGCTAAAGCCGATTGCACGACAGAAGAAGCGCTAACGTCCATCTGTTTCTTCAGATAGTAAGATGGTACCCGATGGTGCGCTGCTTTTCTATGCTTAGCTTTTGAGTTTCTTTTCAATTCGCTTGCGAGCCTCAGCGGAAAGCGCATCACAGGAAGTCTCGTCCTGCGCATCTTCTTCTAAAAAGAGTGATCGAATCAGCAATAACTGCTTCCGGTACCGCCTGCAGAGGGAGCACATCATCAGGTGAAACTGAATACCCATCCGTTTGGATAACGGCAGTTTTCGATCCATGGATTCAGAAACCAGAGCGGATACTTTTTTGCAGCTGAATAACCAGTGACGCATTATTTCCTCTTCTTATCTTCAGCAAACCAGTTACTTTCCAGACAACGCCTCATCAGCAATCTTGCCCGGTGCAGAATAACCCAGCAGTTGCTTTCTCCTGTTTCAAAACGCTTACAAATTTGCTTTGTTGTAGCACCTTCCAGTTCACGCATTCGGTATACCAGCGACAGTTTTGTGGGCAAATCTGCTATGCAGGCGGTAATCACTGCCATAAGCTCTTTTTGTTCAAACACATTCTTGGGGTCATGTTTCCAGTCTTCGGGTTTTACTTTCCACTTTTCTTTTGTATCAAACATACTCCCCGGACTAGAGGCAAAATCATCCAGATTTGCCCCGTTCTGTTCAGGGGTGAACTTTCTGTAATAATCTAGAATTTTATGTTTCAGGATACCTGTCAGCCAGGTTTTTACACTGGATGTCCCTGAGAAATTCTTATAGGAACCACAAGCTGCAAGCAACGTTTCCTGCACCATATCTTCAGCTGCAAAAGAATCCTGAACACGAAACATGGCAAAACGGTACAACGCATCACCATATAAATTCAGCCATTCAACAGCATCATGCTCCTGCTTGTCCACGCCCATCGTTCTCCACTGTTTTTATTTTGTTTCCGTATATATATCATAAAAACAGCATCCAAACGTTGTTTTTTATTCTTCTTTTTTACTCCGACTGAAGAACTAAGCGATATTAGACTTTGCTATCTTCTGATAGCGAAATCAGGATCATCCATGGTTCTAATCAGCCTTTCCATCGTGGATTGCCACTCATTCCTGTTTTTCCTTGTTCCAAAAATACGATCAAGCTTCCTAAAAAATTAATATCTATCAACACTATAAGGAAACTTAATTGCCAAGGACAAAAGCGTCATAAACCTGCCAGCCACTGAAAGCCTGGAGAGCACTCACAATAAGAAGAAGCACATT
>CAZDJE010000029.1:31780-40606 GCA_964505715.1 uncultured Desulfocapsa sp.
AATCAGCATTGTCAAAATAGAGAGTCTCCTGCACAAGGCTTATTTGAATTCGTGAACTAGAACAAAATCGTTGGCAACACGGGTGGAGTGACAACCGATACAACCCATGGGCTTTCCGGCTTTTAGGGTTTCACCACTGGCGCTGTATTTTGCCCAGAACCAGTCGCCGTCTTTTGGATTGTAATCTTTGACTTTGTACATCACAGTAATGGCCTTCAGCTTATGGGAAGAACTGTAGTTTTCCTTCACCTCAATGGCGCCATATTGTAGTGGGGCGGATTTTGAGTTCAATGCAGGTTTGTTAACAAAGACCTTATGCAGAGGTCCGTGGGGAGCACGTCCTTCCTGCATGTCCTTATGATCGGGCCAGAAATCCCATTTGGTGTAGGGTGACACCTTTGAGATATAGTTCCAGAGTGCATCGCCATCCGCTGCGGGCATTTCCTCGGCGTGCGCCAATGAGATACCCATAGCAATTGCTAAACCGAGACACCCTGTAATTATTTTTTTCTGCATTGTACTCTCCATAGACTGCAATCGGTTGTAGAAACACTAAATGCGTTCCTTAGGTGACAACGCAATTGCTGTTATATGGTGAGTCGCGGAAAGAAAAAAAACCTTACAGTTTTATTTTGGGTAAGTATTCTCCCCCGGAAAAGCCGGGGGGACTTTAAGGGCATTAGAGACATTTAAAACGATTAAGCACAGGAGGAGCCTTACAAAATAGCATCTTCTCAGAAAAGTGGTTTGCGGTAAGTGCCTTGCTTAATATTTTGCAATGCATCACGAAAAAATTCCGGTGACTGCGCGCCTGAAATAATTTCATCGTCTGCAAAGACAAAGGCGGGAATGGATCGAATGCCTAAACGCTTAGCTTCCGTAGCGGCAACACTCAAACGATCCTCGTAACGATCGCTAGCAAGTGCCTTTGTCAGCTCTTCGGGATTGAGTCCGGAGTCAGTTGCAATCTCAAGGAGAGTATCAAGCTGCCCGATATCTTGAAGATCCGTGAAAAATGCCTTAAACAGCTTCTTGTGAAATGGTTCAAAAAGTCCCGCGTCCTGTGCAAACTCCCCTGCAACAAGTGCCATATGGGAGTTAGAGGATCGGTCACGATCATTAAACACCATTCCGTAACGTGTACCACGCTGTCTGAGATGGTCAAACATGCTCGTTATTTCATGGGGCTGAAACTTATCTGTTAACAGCCTGCCCTCGGCTGGTGTCCCCGGTTGCAGCTCAAAAGGTATCCACTTATCCTCAATACTGAATGTCTCTTTGAATTCTTCGACAAGGCCCTTGCCGATCCAGCAGAATGGTCAGACGTAATCTGAAAAAATACGAATCTTCATAATTTGCTTCCCCTTTTCGTTATGATATATAGTTATAAATCATCACCACTGAGCCAGTCACTCTAAGTTTACTCCTGAAAGAGCCCTCTGTGAAATGAAAAGAAGCGATGTTGTTGGTTTTCGTTTCTCCGCTCTTCCATTTCTTGGCTCTTCCTCGATTGAATCTGTCATTCTCTTATGAAAAGCACTTTGCAGCATTGGCCCGAAGGATTATTTATTTAAGTTTGTTTTTGATATACAGTACAGTATGTTGTGATGAAAGAATGGATGGATTGAATGATAGTCGATTCTTTCCATAGGCTCATTTTTTGGCCAAACACCAGTTAACGGTCAAGTAGACTGTTTTATTGAAATTCACTCATGTTGAGGATGCAGAGTAGGTTCTGTTCCTGGTGATTGAAAAATTCCGTGTGATACTTCTATGAAAAATTTTGCCCTCTTTTCCGTACTCTGTTTTTTGTTTCTCTCCGGCTGTGCCAATAAAGCCCCAGATCCCATTGCAGTAAAGTTGCCCACTCATGTTGTTGATTATCTCCATGAAATCAAGCCGATTCTTGATAAACGCTGTGCAGTATGTCATTCCTGCTACAATTCCCCCTGTCAGTTAAAATTGAGCTCTTTTGAAGGTGTGGACCGGGGTGGGAGCAAGAAGGCTGTTTATAATGCAACACGGCTCAGTACCATGGATCCAACTCGATTGTTTATAGATGCGAAATCCACAGAAGAGTGGCGGCAGAAAGAGTTTCATACGGTGACGGAAAGCAGTGTCTCCGATGGGTTGAATAATTCTCTTATGCTCCAGATTTTGAATCATAAGATGAAAAACCCAGAATCTACGGGCGAGTATCATTCAGAAGCAGAGGATCTAACCTGCTCGGAGACCTCCATTGAGCTGAGTGGCTATCTCTCAAAACATCCTAATCGTGGGATGCCATTTGGTTTTCCTCCATTAAAACAGGAAGAATTTGAGCTGATTGCAGGCTGGCTTGCCCAAGGGGCAGCAGGGCCCAAGGATGCTGAACAGAAAATTTTGACAACACCTAAGAATGCTGATGCTGCTGAAATTGTGAAATGGGAGACATTTTTTAACAACCCGGATCCCAAATATGCAATGACGGCCCGTTATATTTATGAACATACTTTTCTGGCCCATATAAAATTTGGTACCGATACCAACGAGTATTATGAATTGCTTCGCTCCACAACTCCTTCCGGGAGCCCTGTCGAATTGATCAATTCGATTCGTCCCTATGATGATCCCGGTACGGAAACCTTCTACTATCGTTTTCGTAAAATTCATTCGACCATTGTTCATAAAACCCATATGGTCTTTACCCTTGATGATGCCGAGCTCGCCCGCTACAATGAGTTGTTCATCACACCAGACTGGCTGGTGACACCGCATCTTGTCGACTATGAGCCAATCAGCAGCGCAAATCCTTTTGATAGCTTCGGGCAGATTCCACCCCGTGCCCGCTATCAGTTTCTTCTCGATCATTCCCACTATATTCTTATGACATTTATCCGGGGGCCGGTCTGTCGGGGGCAGGTGGCTCTCAACGTCATACAGGACCATTTCTGGGTTATGTTTCAGGATCCGGATCATGACTTAAGTGTTCAGTATCCAGCCTTTCTCAAATTGCAAAAAGACAACCTGATCATGCCCATTGAAAAGGGGAGCAAGTTTTCTGTTTTTGATCTGATCGGAAATAAGTACGATAAGGCCCTGTGGAAGTATTACGATGCACGCCAGGATTATTATATGTCCCATAATTATGAGGGACAGGGCTATGATGCTATCTGGAAGGGGAATAAAGCTTCGGATAGTCCGATCTTGACGGTGTATCGTCATTTTGATAGTGCCTCGGTGCATAAGGGCGTTCTCGGTGGCCTGCCTCGTACCATGTGGGTGATGGATTATCCTCAATTGGAACGTATTTACTACGCACTGGTTGCAGGTTTTGATGTGTATGGAACGCTTGGCCATCAGTTAGCTATTCGCCTGTATATGGATGGCTTACGGGAAGAGGGAGAGAGCTATTTCCTTGGCTTTATGCCGGAAGGACAGCGCAGGCCGATGATGGAATCCTGGTATAAGGGGGTCAAACCAAAGGATGTCACCTATTATGATGCAGGAATTCCGACAAAGATAGAATTTAAAACCGATGACCCCAAGCGGGAATTTATTGAAGAGATCGTGAATAATCGTATTCTGCCTGAGGTCGGTATTACTTTTGATACAGTGAACTACATGCAGGCAGGGCATGAATTTCCGCCCCTTCCCGATCAGTATGAAACCATGGCCGATTATCTGCAGGCCTTTCGGTCCGTGTCTAAGCCTGGGACGGAATTCTTTACGCTTGTAAATGATTTTAATGCAAACGTTGTGTATATCCGTATCCGTAAAAATGATGGCACCGACGCCGTGGTTTCATTAATCATCAATCGCTGGCATGATAATGTTCGGTATATGTTTGGTGAAGAGTCGATTCTTGATCCCTCAAAAGATAATGCGGATTTTCTTGTGGGGTTTCATGGTTCCTACCCGAATTATTTTATAGATATTCATCAGGATGACTTACCGGATTTTTTCGATCTGTTGACGAATCTCAACAAAATAGATGTGGACGAAGCTCGTACCCGTTTTAATAAATATGGCGTCAATCGGGCCAACAAGGATTTCTGGGAGCATTATGACTGGTTTCAGGAACGCTTTAATAAGGATCAACCTGTGCAGTCTGGATTGTTTGACCTGAACAGGTATTACTACGATGCCTTTGCACAAACCCCAGTAGAATAGATTGGTGAGTATCAAAGGCGTGACAGGTTACTTGTCACGCCTTTTTTTGTCTGAAGACAGTGGCCTTTCCATTGTCTGATTTCCTCCGCTGATTTTGCCAGTTATAGCAGGGGGTGCGAAGCATAGTACCCGTGGAGAACTATTGGTGACAAACCGGAAACAAAAAAAAGCCCCCGAAGGCAATGGGTTCAGGAATCTTCTTTTCTTTCTGCTTATCTATATTGTTGGCACTCCTTTTTTAGAACCGTACCCTTCCCTGACCATTCTGGCACATGTCTCTCTCTCAATTATGATGGTTGCTACTGTAAGTGCTGTGAATAAAACGAATAATCAGCGTTCCTTTGCCATTATTCTGCTGTTGCCGCTGATCACTCTGTACTGGCTTGGTATTTATGATGTTGTTGTTTTTAGCCGCGTTGGGGCCAACCTTCTTTTTACGGTCTACTATGCTTTGCTTGTCTATTCATTTGTCTCTCAGATACGCCATGCTCAAAAAGTCGATACCAATGTACTCTATGCCACATTTAGTCTTTACCTTATTGTCGGACTTTTCTGGGGATCGCTCTATACCTTACTGAATCACTCAATTCCTGGTTCTTTTTCGGGAACGCTCCTGGATAATCCACAGAATATTTCCCATAGTTTTAATTATTTCAGCTTTGTGACTCTTACAACTCTGGGATATGGTGATATTACACCGCAGACTGCCGGTGCAGCGTCTCTTTGCCAAATGGAAGCGATTGTCGGCCAGTTTTATACGGCAGTTGTCGTAGCTTGGCTGGTTGGAATGTATGTGTCTGGTAAAGGTGACCGGAATCGGGCGGAGGATAGTGAATAGATGGTGTTGTATAATCGATTCTATGAATAATTGTTTACTCGGTCTTACTTAAGCGGTAGTCCAAACCGGTCCTGGCCAAGTAGATGGATTGCGTCATCGCCAAAGAGGGTAATAAAGCTGTCATCGGCAAGATTGCAGCGAAACCCCTTGCAGGACTGTGGCCGGTAGTTATAGATTTTACAGCGATACAGGCCGTTATGGCATTCGAGGAATAGACAGCCCTTGTCGTCCGGATGGACCATATAGACCTTTCCCTTTTTTTTGTTTTCTTCAATAAGCTGTTCCAGTGGTTTCTCCCTGAGTTCGCGCAGTGTGGCATCGACGCCCACATGGCCACCCATTTTTTTTATAAATTCGATCTCATCGGCTTGCAGCACAACTTTTTTATATTTTTTACAGCAGGTTCCACATTGACGGCACTCTTGAAGGAGTGTTTTGAGATTTGCATTATCAGGTATTGCTTTAGTCATTGGTTACGCTCTTTTTATAGTGTCCAGTACTGGTGCAGTGGGTGCCCATCGAGGATTTTTTCCGCCCGTGGAACCGGTAAGATTCCTGGACGAATAAAGTTATCCTGTAGCAGGGCATCAATGGTGGCAAAAATTGACTCTTCCAGGCTTACAGGATTGTAGCCACCTTCAAGAACAAAGAGCAATCTGTTGTCACAGATTTCAGCGGCATGTCTGCGCAGGATATGAGTTATGGTGGCAAACCAGTCTGAGCTGAGATTTGTTTCACTGATGGAGTCATCTTTGTGAGCATCAAAGCCTGCGGAAACGAGTATAAATTGCGGTAAATACTGTTCCATTAACCCCTGGAGGGTACGTCCCAAAAGGTAGGTGTATTCGCTGTCCCCAAATTGGGGATGGACCGGTAGGTTAATGGTGAACCCTTTTCCCTTGCCGCTTCCTATTTCATCGGCCTCACCGCTAAAGGGAAAGAGACCTTTCTGATGAATGGAGCAGACCATAACTTCATTGGTGTCGTAAAAAATCTCCTGGGTGCCATTGGCGTGATGTACATCAAAATCGAGAATCAGGATACGGCGTAAACCATATGTATTTCGCAGATATTCGGCTGTGAGGGCAACATTATTGAAAATACAAAATCCCATTCCTCGGCCAGGTGTTGCATGATGCCCCGGAGGCCTGATCAACCCAAAGCCATAATCAATCGCTCCTTCCATTATCTGATCACTTAGTGCAAAGCATCCACCCGCAGCAAGTCGTGCCGCTGGGAGGGTCTCTTCCATCAGGTAGGTGTCTTTATCGTAGGAGTAAGGATCAGTTTTAACCGCGTGTTCTCGTAGCTGCTCCATATAGAATGATGAGTGGGCAGCTTGAATTTCTGCATCGCTTGCTTCCCGTGGAGAAACATGAACAAAACAGTCATTGATGAGTTTTTGCTGTAAATGCATATACAGCCTACGCACTCGATCTGGGTTTTCGGGTGTTGGTTTTGAGATTGAATGGTGAAGGTACCTGTTGTCAAAGACTAGACCGAGTTTATTCATAGTGAAATTGATAGATTGGGTGAGTATGGTATTTTTCGGCAGTCAGGCGAAACAGATGTCCAGTACGCTTATCATGTCGATCATCATAGTTGAGCGATTCGATTAGCTCGAATCCAAGCTTGTTTAAACAGCGCTGCTGGGCAGTGTTGTTGATATCCGTATACATCTCGATTGCTGACACATGGAGGCGGTCAAGAATATAGATAATAAGAAATTTCTGTATTTCGGTGCCATAGCCCTTACCTCGTTCTTCCGGCATGGCAACTTTGAGTGCCATTGCTACCGTGTTGCCATGTCCTGGCGGCTGCCAGTAGTGGGCAGTACCAATCGGGCGTTCATCTTCTTTGGCTCGTACCAGGAACATTTTTTCCTGGTCATTCCAGAAGACATTGGAATCCAACTGTTGACGCATACGTTCAGCATCGTAAGACTCAGGAGTGAGATAGGCACCACAGGCTGTTTCAGAGTTGCTCCAGGCTACGACAGTCGGGATGTCAGCTTCTTGAATTTTCGAAAGCGCCAGCCTTCGAGTATAGAGGGTGTTACCGTAAAGGCTCATAGGGTTCTTCTGAAAAGGGTACCGACCGTTTGAAGGGTCGGTACCGTATTTTTATGTATTACATTTCATTAACAGCAGTACTCAGTTCTTTACTAGTTGCTGCGAGACTATTCAGGGCTTCAATCGTTGTATCAATGGAGAAGTTTACTGCCTTGGTGGATTCCTTGTTTTCCTTAGAGGAGGCTACCACACTGGTAATCTGTTCCTTTACTTCCTGGCCATTGCCACTGAGGATATCAGCTTTTTTATCCAGCTCATTTACTGCCCCGGAGATAGTAACAATACCCGTTGAGATTTTATCCATTGCTTCGAGGGCAGTCTGGATAACTTCACTGCCATCTCCAAGCATTTTCATACCATCCTTCATTGCAACGATTGTATCTTTCGATTCATGCTCCACTTTCTTAACGATATTTGCAATATCCACAGCTGATTTGGAGGAATTTTCAGCAAGTTTCCTGATTTCATCGGCCACCACTGCAAAGCCGCGCCCAGCATCTCCAGCCCTTGCTGCCTCAATAGCTGCATTAAAAGCGAGCAGGTTTGTCTGAGAGGCGATGTCTTTGATAATATCAACAAAGCCACCAATTTTTTCAAGCTGACTGACGAGATTTGCAACCATTTCGTTGGAACTCTCCATGGAGTCGTTTATGGCAGTCATCTTTTTCTCGGCGTCGGCGCCTGCTTTTTTACCCTCTGCGGCATCTGTTGAAACCCCTGTGGCCATTTCGCTGGATTTAGTGGTGAGTTCCACCATCTCTTTGGCAAAACCAAGCATACCATCCACCGTTGACGAAGATTCGGCAAGTAAGCCAACTTCCTTTTCTATGATCCTATTCATTGCTTCCATATTACTTGTGGCGTCATCCATTTTCAACAGGGATGTGGAGACCAGTGATTCCACTTCTGCCGAGGCATCATTGATCAGTCGCCCAACTTCGGCTTCGGATGTGACGTCAACAATATATTCAAGGCCGCCTTTAATGTTGCCCTTGGCATCTTTGATGGCAACACTGGTGGATTTAACAGCAATGTCTTTTCCATTTATATGAGCAATAGTTTGTTCATTGATTGTTTTATTTTCTCGAATGGCTCGCTGGATCCCACACTTGTCTGTCTGACAATGATCTATTTTGAAAAGATCCCAGCACTTTTTGCCGATGGCCTCCTCCACGGTGACCCCGGCAAGAGCAGCTCCTGCAGGGTTGATATAGGTAATGTTGTGGTCAAGGTCAACCGAGTGGATGGCGTTTGGAATAACATTAAGGTTTTCAATTTTCTCATTTGCTTCCTGACGTTGTCTTGCCTCATCCGTAATGTTGAGTACGAATTCGAGTGCGCCTTTAATGTTTCCTTTCGCATCTTTAATGGGAGCACCAGTATATTTAATTGGCATGATCACTCCATCTTGAGGTCTGGCAATTGTTTCCTCGCTGATGATGGTATCCTCACGCATGGCGCGTCCAACTGCGCATTTTCCGGTCTGGCAATGAGCCGTTTTAAAGAGTTCGTAACATTTCCTGCCAATGGCTTCATCCGGTGTAATGCCAACAACTCCTGCTCCTGCAGGGTTCATAAAGGTAACGTTAAAGTTTGTATCGATGGACATGATTGGTGTGGGAATGGCGTTGAGATTGTTGATTTTCTCGTCTGCATCCTGTTTCTGTTTTGCTTCTTCTGTAATATCCAGAATATATTCGAGTGCTCCCTTAATGTTTCCCTTGGCATCTTTAATAGGAGAACCGGTGTATTTAATGGGAACAA
>CAZDJE010000030.1:0-39903 GCA_964505715.1 uncultured Desulfocapsa sp.
TCCAAAGGCTAAAAGGCCTGAATTCTTTAGCCTGGCGACACCTATCAAGGTGGAAGGGGGCTTTAAAGATTTTGCCATAGGGATCAATAAACTTCGTTTGGTGACGTCACTGGCCTCTTTTGTTACCAGCCCTCTTCATGTCCCGGTGCGACGATTATTTGTTGGTACGCAGCCTGAGAATGACGTGGAAGTATGCCGGGTAGCTTGGGCAAATCGAAATGTGGTTAAAGCAGCTGTAACTGGTAAAGGCGATTAGCCTGTTTTTATTTGTCGCGCTGTGAGTGTATACGTTTTGCAAAATGCTTATGTTGTCGGATGGAAGGGAAGACGTGAGATAATAATGGGCCAATGGATATGTTAACTGGATTGTATAAAGTATAAGTTGAGTCTATTCCTGGGAAGAAGGATCCACTTATTCTTCACTAATTCATTTCGGCCAAGGTGTTTTCTGTATTAATAACTTTTGTTTGGGTTGAAAATTTAAGCAAAAAAAAACCCCACTAAAAGTGAGGTCTTTTTACTCTTATCAAACAAGGTCTTACTGTTTGACAACATTCTCTGCGGCTGGTCCCTTGGGGCCATCAACGATATCAAAGGTCACTCGTGCGCCCTCATCAAGAGATTTGAAGCCATCACCTTGAATTGCTGAATGATGAACAAAGACATCCTTGCCACCCTCTTCTTCGATAAAACCAAAACCTTTTGCATCGTTAAACCACTTTACTGTTCCTTCTGCCATTTTGTAGTACTCCTTTATGCTGTTTCACTTTAGAACTATTTTATTATAGAACTGGATCATTGAAATACTACCCGGTAACAACTTTGTTGTCAAAACAGAATTGAAGTTATGATGTTGCGGCTGGGAAGAAATCGCCAAGATCGCACATTATATGTAACACGGAACTGTCGAGCATGGTGTGGCCGCTGCTAGTATGAACATCCACTGTTTACTCACGCCATTTTTAGTTTTATGTCCTTTGGCTGTTTCTATTGAGAGAATAGTTCCCATTAAACCGAGGGGTTCAGCTGTTGCAGAATAAGTTGCAATGTTAAAGGATGGATAGAAGGCGTGACATGCAAGGGCTTGGCCCTGTTTATATTTTATAGCTAATTGCATTTCTACCCGTCACTCAGGTGTAAGGAATATGTAAAATGATACCCGAATAATATTTTAACTCATTTTCATTCGTTGCTTTAAAAAGAAAGTTTGTATTTAAAATAGTAGGTATTGGCAAAACTACCAAATTCACTGCCCTGTGGTCCGTATTGAAGCATGGCTCCTAGGGTAAAGGTGTTATAGTCATTGAGCGTGTAACTCATAGTAGGCAGGATAAAACGGGAGTTCTCATCGTTAAAACTCTCTATATAGGTGAGTGAACCATCAAAGAGAAGGTTAAAGGTGTAACTGATCGTAGCACCAAGGTAAAACTGTGAAAGGACCAGATTTGGGGCAATCTCAGAGCTGATATTTAGCAGCACTTCATTGAAATCAAAACTCTTTGAGCTGTAAAGTGCCTCACCCACAACGGTTATGCCATTTTCAAAACCATAATCAGCACCGAGGATTCCCTGAAAAAATTCTTCCTCTGTTTCTTTGCCGGGCTCATTGATTATGGCACTGTTTTTAATATACGCGCCCTCACTTCTCACTTCTATGCCAGTTTCACCCAGATTTCCTTCGAGTTCGTAGCCGACCATCAGAGTTTCATCCGAATTGACAATATTTATCGCCATATCTCCAAACCCCAAAAAGCTTTTCAGGCTGGCACCGTACTTGAAACTATGATCTGCCTTCTGACTGAAGACAACGGTAAGATCCGTTGTCGGGTTCAGGTGACGGGTGTATGAGAGTGCGGCAACTCCGAAGACTTCGTCAGGTTCGAGTGCGTAGGTGTTGCGAGGGTTAAAGAGATTGGTTGGTGTCCAGAGGCGTCCGACTCCCATGGTGATGTTCTGGAGGCCGAGGAGAGCACGGTTGTGCTCATCTTCATAACCTGCATAGACTCTGTATAGACGGGCATAAACCGTTCCGTCGCCATAGTCGTGGAAGGTCGTTTGCGTATTGAAGGGCGTGTCGGATTCCAGTTGTTTTGTATACTCAAATGAAAGTGAGTTGATGTACTCATTGCTGAGATAGTTAACAGCATCGCCGATAATAGTGACGAAAAATGTATCTTTTGTGTAGTCGGTTCGCAGTCGTAATCGATCGTAATTATATAGATAGGTCGTATTGTTATTGGGGACGATGGATCCCTGGGAAAGTGTGTAGTTTGTGTTACTTATACGATAGTCTATTTCAGCCAGCAGCAGGCTTGTATCAGCGACCAGTGTTGCTATAACCGCTGCAACAAGAGTAGAGAGAAGTTTACCCCTCAATGATAGCCCCATCGTTTAGTTTAACAACACGGTTGACGTTCTCGAAAATATAATCGTCATGGGAGGCAAAAAGAATGGTTATCCCCTCTTTGTCATTGAGCGAGCGCATCATATCCATTAAAGCGGCAGAATTCTTAGAATCCAGATTGGCCGTAGGTTCATCCGCCAGGATAATTTTAGGCTTGGCCGCCACAGCACGGGCAACCGCAACACGCTGCTGTTGTCCTCCACTGAGGGTATTAGGTAGTGCCTGGAGTTTATTGTCTATTTCCAGCATCAAAGCCACTTCCTGTACCCGTTCTTTTATCACAGTGTCACCAAGACCACGAAGCTTCATAATAAAGCCGATATTTTCAGCAACGTTTAACACCGGTACAAGGTTGTAGGCCTGAAAGACAAAACCCATCTCGTTCAGTCTCAGTTTGGTTCGCTCGTTTTCGCTCATTGCGGCGATATCTTTATCATCAAGGCTAATCTTCCCACTATCAACGGAATCAAGGGCGCCAATGACATTTAGCAGTGTTGTCTTTCCACATCCTGAAGGCCCGTTAAGCAGAGAAAACTCACCTTTTTCTATCTGGAGAGTAATAGCTTTAAGCGCATGAATTTCACGTTCCTCGCCCTTGTAAAAAAATTTCTGAACATTCTCAAGTTGTATCATGTCTCTGCCTTTATCACGTCAATGGGGTTAAGATTTTTTATCTTTTTCAGCGGCAGTACAACACTTATAAGGGAAGCAGCGATGATGGCCAAAAAGGTGTTGATGAAGTAAATAGGCTCTATATGGGCATAGAGGATGGTGTCCATCCCAAAACTGGCCAGTCCATCTGCAAACCGGCTGAGATTAAGTCCATACTTTTGCAGATAAAGAAGTGCCCCAAGACCTAGAACAGCCCCTGCGGCATAGCCTGTGAGACCGACAAAAAGAGCTTCAAGATAGATTTGTAACCGACTGGTTGAGTACTCCATGCCCAGAGCACGCATGATGCCAAATTCTCTGATCCTATCAAGAATTGAGACATACATGACGCCTAAAATTCCGATAAAGACAACAAGCATTACAATGCAAAAAGTGATGGAATTAAAAATGGCCATCATATCCTTCATCTGCTGAAGCATGGGATATAGTTCCATAAGTGATTTGACATCGAGCTTTGGATAACGCTCCTGTAAATCCTGCTCTAAAGTGGGCGAATCGGTTCGAATTGCTATTTGGGTGGCTTCACTTTCCTGCACACCTAGAAAGGTGTGCAGTCGTTTACCGTCTATATAGAGTGCTGTGGTGTCCAGTCCAATGTTACCTGTTTGTACGATACCTTTTATTTTGACACGTATTGCGTTAATTTCCCCACTGCTGTCCTGGGTGGAGAAAATAACCTTGGAACCAATACGAATTTTGAGTGTTTTGGCAAGTTCACTGCCGATAAGGCCGCCGCGTTTGCCGAGTATCATTTCACCTTTTTGGAGAAACGCATCAAACTGCCCAAAGTCGATCTCATCCTGGAGGTTGATACCGATAATGTTTGAGAAGGATGACTTCCTGGCTGTTGCACTGAGTCCTTCAACATTAAAACGTGTGACGATAGCACGCACTTCTTTGCGTGAAGCGATATCGGCTCTGATCTTGTCTGCACCCTTAATACTGTTTGTGAGGATTTTATTGAGCCGGTAGTCCGGATTGTAGAGACTGATTTCCCCACAGTCACTGCGCTTGGTTTTGTCGATCATGCTGACGGTCATACCGTCGTAAATCCCCTGAATGCTCAGCATCATGCTCATGCTCACTGCGATCATAAGAATAACCAGCAGGGTTCGTGAGAGACGCAGGAATGCATTGTTCCAGGCCAGTTTTAGGATAATTTTATACATGGTGGCTCGCCTCAATGGGCTTAAAACCATTTATGTAGGTAATTGGATAGATAATGCTTAAAAAATTCAATATGAAAATGAGCGCCACATTCCAGCTTATGGTCCACAGATCAAAGGCAAAGGGTATTTCATCGGAGACAATGCCATACTCTTTGTATGTCTCGCTAATACCTTGGATGACAATGGGGTGGACACTGAAAAAATACGCAATGTATGCACCGATTGGTGTTGCTGCTATAATGGCGAGGCTTGAGAGAATAAAGATCTCATAAAAAAGAAGTTTACGTACATTGCCTCTCGAGAGGCCGATACTACGCAGTGTTCCAAACTCTCGTATTCGTGAACTGACGTTAATAAAACCAAAGATCATAATAACAAAAAAGATGACCACGAAGAAGAGTGACATGGATATGTAGCCAAAGACACTGTCCACCTGCATCGCCTCGACCATAGACTTCATCAGCACCTTCCAGCTGACACTCTCAAGGTCTTCATCAAGATGGGATTGAATGATTTTGTTAATTTCATCAACCATGTTCAGCTTATCAAGCTTAATGGTGAGATAGGTTGCTTTGTTCTGCGTATACATCAGCTCATCAAAGTAGCTGTGTGTTATAAATGAGGCAGAGGCGTCAAACTCAAAGGATCCTGTTTTAAAAACACCACAGAGTTTGAACAGGTCAGCGGCAAACGAGTTGTCACTGGCACTTCCAATAAAACTGATCTCGTCACCTACCTTGATCTGCAGTTTTTTCACAAGATCAGCTCCGGCATACAAACAATTGCCGGAGTTTTCACTCAGATAGTCACCAGCAACCAGTGTGGAGCTCAGTTTGCTCATGCTGCGCTCTTTTTCAGGATTGATCCCTACGACCATAGCTGCAGCTGAGAATTCTGCTGAAGATAGCAGGCCGTAGGTTTCATAACGAGAGGTGAAGGAAGTGATCCCCTCTGTAGTGTTCAGTACCTTTTCGACCTTTGCAACATCTCGAATAAGGTACTGGTTTCCCCCAACGTCTCTATAGCCTTTTTTGTAGATCTCAATGGCACCACCATAAACCTCTAAAGCGTTTTTTAACATGGAGTGATGCGACCCATCCATCATCGCTACGTACACAATAAAGAGCAGTGCCGAGAGAAAGGTCAGTAGCAGGGTCGTTATAGAACGGCCTCTGTAAAAAACTATATTTTTAAGTGCTAAAGAAAACATTATTGCCCGTGGAATAGTATAGGGAAATGCAGGTTAACGTGAGAATCTTTTAAGGGCACTTTTACGAAAGTACTGGTCAGAGATTTTGGAGTCATAGGTCACTTCTTCCAGTATAATTTCGGTGGAGCTGTCCGGTTTGTCTGTGGGCTGTACCTTCCAGTTCATTGGGATATAGTATTTGCCGTGCTGCTGTACATCTTTGTAGTAAAAAGTACGTACTTCTTTCCCGTCTTCATCGTAAAAAATATCTTTCTGACTGGTGTAGGTAGAGGTATCTATGGTGGAGATTATTTTTCCCCAAACAACGGCTGCGTCCTCTTTTGGTGTAAGCTGCATGGTAACCAGAGCTCCCTCTTTTTGTAAAATCTTCGGATCGTAGTCATCAACAACCGAGCTCTGTTTTACCATGTCGTCATTGGTGAAATTACTTCCCATCCAATTCTGGAGCATCATTGAGGGCGGAATTTTGATGATACGTTCGATTTTGGGCACATATTGCCACATTTGATTATCCAGGCTTAAAAAAGTGATTCCTTTGTCTTTGGGAGGGTAGATGGTCTTAACAAAACTCTTTTTTGTTCCCTCGGCCCAGGTCTGCATCTTCATGGTTCTGGTATGTCCCATGGAATGAATGACCATGGTTATCTGCATATAGACATTCTGACCGCGCAGATTGTTGTCGATCCTGGCCATGATGTCGTGTGCTTCATCTGCAAAAAGCGTTGTGCCCATGAGTAGAACAAACATACAACTTTGTAGCAGTATCCTGACATATTTCATCGTTGCTCCTCCACTTTTCGTTATGAGTTGTTTTTAATTCATTGATCTGTCAATCTCAGGTGTTCCGTGTGATAGACACATGCCGACTGGTTTACAAGGCACCCAGTTGCAGAAGATGTTTAAGGGTGCAAACGGAAGAATTTCAATGGCAGGCTCTTTATTTAATCATGCATTCTTGGTCTGCTCAAGTTTATTATGAATCAGTAAAGTCCGGTTTGAAACTTTTAAACTGGATGTTCTTCTTAAACAGGCAAGAGTTGATGCACGCCTTACATAAGAGCAGATTGCCAAAAAGCTGCATACCTCAAAACCTGTTTTAGCTCCAGGATGGAAAACCATGCGAAGGATATTCGTCTGTCTACTCTTGAAAAATTTTGCTAAAATGGGTGCTCATGCCTTTGAAAGAGAGCGGCTAGTATACTGAGTTGTACAGAGTGAAGGGTTCCTTGAAAAATTAATCACTAAAAATGAACAGGCAATACTGACAATATGACGTGGAAACAGTGTGTTGTGTTGTAGGGTTTTTCAGATATTTAGCAATTCGAGGAAGTCGAGCCATTGTATTCATATTTATTTTTGGATTTACTAATCATTTTTTGCAAAATTGATCATTTTTTCATACTATTTATAGAGCTTCTTACTGTTTCTTTGCCCACTAGGAGAATTATGACAAAAGCAATAAGCACTTCCATATTTGATATCTTTAAAATTGGCCCGGGACCGTCAAGTTCTCACACCATTGGTCCCATGAAAGCTGCAGGTATATTTTTGCAACGTTTACAGGAGATGCCTATAGATTCTCAGCAGCGAATAAACTCAATTGATGTCTATCTGTACGGTTCGCTGAGTGCCACTGGCCTTGGACACGGGACCCACAAAGCACTGCTGGGCGGATTACTTGGCTGGACTCCTGAGGGGTGCGATAGTGACCAGCTCTTGAAGCTGCTCGAAAAAAATGATGATCTGTATGAGATAGCCGTTGGGAGTGAGAAAATAGCTCTTCAACGGAAGAATATTCATTTTTCCGGCACCAGAGAGGATCTTCAGTATCAAAATACCCTGGTATTTAAGGCCTGTTATAATGATGAGTGCCTTTTGCGTGGTGAGTACTATTCGGTGGGTGGCGGGTTTATCCTTGAAAAAGGCGCGGTGCAGCCAGTGTTGCCGGATTTTCCCCATCACTTCTCCAATATGAGTGAGCTAAGTAGTCTTGTTCGGGAAGGTGATTGTCAGCTGCATGAGATTATTCTTGAGAACGAAATCCAGTTGAGTGGGAAGAGTCCGCAGCAGATTGATGAAAGGCTTGATCAAATACTGCAATCCATGAGAGACTCTGTGAAGAGCGGACTGTCACGTGACGGCGTGTTGCCTGGTCCCATTGGGCTGCATAGAAAGGCAAGAGCCCTTTTCCTTCACTCTCAGAAGGTGTCTAATCAGCATGATAAATATCTTGCTCTGCTGAATGCCTACGCCCTTGCAGCATCGGAAGAAAATGCAGCAGGACGAAAGGTGGTGACGGCTCCGACTTCAGGGTCAGCAGGAATTATCCCGGGTATTGTGAGTTTGTTGGATCGTCACTTTCAAATGAGTCCTGAGCAGATGCGTCATGGGCTGGTTGCAGCAGCTGCCATAGCATTTGTCGCTCGTCATAACGCGTCCATTGCGGGTGCGGAAGTTGGGTGTCAGGGAGAAGTCGGGGTGGCGGCCGCCATGGCCGCTGCCTTCTTGGCCCATGCAAATGGGGGGAGTATTCGGGAAGTTGAAAATGCTGCCGAGATAGCACTCGAACATCATCTTGGACTCACCTGTGATCCCATTGAAGGATATGTCCAGATTCCCTGCATCGAACGAAATGCCATGGGAGCTGTATCAGCCTATAATGCTTATGTTCTGGCAACCGTAGGTGAACCCCTACGGCAAAAAATATCTCTTGATCAGGTGATTGAGGCGATGCGGCTCACCGGTGCAGAGATGTCTTCAAAATATAAGGAGACGGCTCTGGGGGGCCTGGCTGTATCCTTCGTGCATTGCTAAAGCGTCACACCCCAAGAGTACTTCCTTTGGGGCGCGTTCAGAGTTAAGGGGAATTAGTTGCTCTCGATGAAGTTGCGTGAGTTGTACGTATAGTCGATGAATGTATATATACGGTGTAGCCTCCCACTGAGTGGAGGCAGGAGATGAGTATGGAGCAGAAGAAGAAAGGTACCGTGATGATCGCTTTACTGGTCACTGGTAACCTTATTGGTGCAGGTATTCTGGCATTGCCTATGCAGACTGGAGGAGCCGGACTATTCTATTCTTTTCTGGCGATGATCCTCTTTTGCGGAGTGATGTATTTTTCTGCTCTGGTACTTGCCCGGGAGGCGGTGGAGAGAAAAGAAGATGATTTTAATTATCCCAGTCTCTATGAAAAGTACCTGGGGAAATGGGGGAAGTGGTTGGCAACAATTGCCAATCTGCTTATTCTTTATGGCCTGTTAACTGCTTATATTGGCGGTGGTACAACCATCATTGTTGCCGCCTTCGGCGGGGATGGCAGCGGTAGCGGAATGCACCTGATGGTGACTCTGCTACTTTTTATCTCTCTGTCAGCATTTACCGCAGCAGGTACCGGCTTTGTGGCTCGTTATAATCAATTTTTAATGCTTTTTCTGGGGATCTCTTTTGTTACCCTAGTGGTTATGGGGGCAGGTAATATTCATCTGCAGCAGCTCAGTTTTCATGATGCTCGTTTTTTGCCCATCGCTCTACCGGTGATGCTTACTGCCTTTCATTTTCATAATATTATCCCAACTATCTGTAAGGATATGGAGTGGGATTTCGCTGCCATATCCCGTGCCATGCTTATCGGTATGGTTATTGGATTTGTAATGAATCTTATCTGGGTGCTGGTGGGGATTGGTGTTTTGCCCTTGACCCTTGGAAGCCATTCAATATTAAATGGTTATATTCATGGTCTGCCGGCAACTGTCCCCTTAGGGAAAATTCTGGCAAACCCAATGTTTAGTGCGGTGGCCATTGCCTTTTCTATTACCGCAATCTGTACCTCCTACGCTGCCAATGGAATCGGTCTTATGGATTTTAACAGAGACCTTTTGGGTGGGGGCAGCAGGTGGAAAATTATATTGGCGACATTTTTGCCGCCTCTACTGATTGCCCTGCTTTTTCCTTCCGTATTTTTGAAGGCCATCGGGGTTGTCGGGGGAATTGGAATAGCCATTCTTTTTGGTATATTGCCTGCGATCATTGCATTTTTGAAGGCCCGAACTAGTGGTTCCCGTGTCCTGGCAGTGAGTGTGGGGATTGTATTCTTCCTTGTTCTGTTAATTGATATTTCAAGTGATTTCGGTGTGATTGACACTGGGGCGATTATCGATGACCTAAAGCATGAGGCGGCTTTGCAGCAGATTAAGTGATAACGGGTTGCAACCTTTTGTGGATATCTTAATGGCTCATTCTGCTTTTGATTTGTTGTTGGGAGCCAAACAAGGGCCTATTGCAGTTTGAACTGTATGGGGATGAGAACCCGCATGGCAACAGGCCTGCCTCCGATCGTTCCTGGAAGAAAGCGCCAGGAGCGCACTATTGTTAAAGCGGAATTGTCAAGCATGGTGTGGCCGCTGCTTTTATGCAACTCCACTGTTTCGCTCTCACCATATTCAGTAACCAATACCGATAAAATGACGGTTCCCTGCCAGTTTCGACGTTTGGCAAGAGTCGGGTAATTAGGTTTAGGGTTCTGTGCATAGAGTGGTGATGCCTCTACGGTTACAGCTGGTGCTGAGTCTATGGTTTTGTTCTCTGAGCTGCTCTTTTTCTGTTTGGGTTGTTCCGCTGGTTTGCTGTTATTGACGGGAGTATGGACAACTTTTACGATGTCTGCTGTTAAGGATAGTGCCGGGGAGTCTTTTACAGTTCGTGGTACCGAAGCTTTTACAGTGTTAGTTTTTTTGGTTTCCTTTTTTTGCTCTTTTGGTGGAGTGGGTTTTTTAACTTTTTGAGCGATGACTGCAGGACTGAGGCTGATCGAGATACTCTTTTCTCCCGCCAGAATTGGGCGGCGGTCCCTTTCTTCAGGAATTTTGAAAAGTATAAAGAGTACGTGGATACAGAGTGCAAGAGAGAGTGCGAGAAGAAATCTTTGCACTGTGATTTACTCCGAACTAGCCTGGAGTGAGATTTTGGAAATCCCACATTTTTTCAGTTCATCCAGAACCAGATAGAGTTGTTGGTAGCTGATCGCTTCTTCAGCAAAAATCAGTACTGAAGGTTTTTCCGAATTGTTACGCTTTTGAGTGGGTAGATTTAGGGCCAGTTGAGACAAGAGCAGAGGCTTCTCGTTTAAAGAAAGGGCGATTCCGCTATTCGTTTTACGAATAAATAGAGAAAATGGACTTTTGATACTTTTTACGGCCGTTGTTGATTCCGGTAGGTCGAGTTTTAGCCCCTGATGAACTGCCATGGAAAGCATCGCATAGATAAAGAAAACCAGTAATAAAAACACAATATCAATAAGCGGAAGCATTTCGATACGTGGCGCTTTTAATTCTTTGTGGCGAATTTTCACGATTTTTCGCTCAGTTTTTCATACACAACTTCCAGGTTTGTCGCATATTTCTCTATGGTGTGAATTGCATTAGTAATTCGAGTATTGAAGTAGTTGTATGGTATCACCGCAATAATGGAAATGCCAAGTCCTGCAGCCGTGGTGATAAGTGCTTGGGCAATACCCGAGGTAACGAGTTTTGGATCTGCAATGCCGCTGTTGCCAAGAACCTTGAAGGAGGCAATAATGCCAAGTACTGTTCCGAATATGCCAAGGAGTGGAGCAACCGTGATCATGGTGTCCAGCACCGGCATAAAGCGGTTCATGCGCTGCAGCGCCATGTTTGCCTCGGACTCCATGGCCCGGCCCATATCATATTCTCTGTGCACGATCCCAACCACCAGTACTTTTATTATATGGTCCTGGCAGCCTGAGACTTTTTTACGAATCTGCTCCCAGTTGCCATTTTCTGCAAGAGCCAGGATTTCATCAGTCAGCTTTCGGTTTCGGTTATTACGGATGGAAACCCAGAAGAATATTCGTTCAAGAATAACGGTACATACTGCCAGGGAACAGAGAAGCAGGGGCCACATAACTAGCCCACCGCTCTGGATGATTTCGTAAACGCTCATATTTTTTACAGGGTGTTACGTTCAGGGTGAATAAGATCTGCCATAATGGTTAAGGTGGCAGCAAATGTCACAGGTGAAGGACTACAAGCAATATCCGGGCTGATCACATGGACCCGATTGTTTTCTACTGCTTTGATGACGGAAACCTGCATCCATCGCTCCTTTTCCTGAAAGGCAATACCACTTTCAGATCCCATCATGGCAATAATAATAACATCCGGGTTTGCGGCAATGATTTTCTCATAGTTGGTGATCCCGTTTTTCTGATTTTTGGCAATATTAATACCGCCTGCAAGGACAATAAAGTCATTGGTAAAAGAGCTTGGGACCGATGAAAAAAGCGGTTGAGAACCCACCTGAAGAAAGACCCGTTGTTTTGGCAGCATGGCCACTTTCTTCTCCAGGGTGCTGAGCTTGTTTTTTGTTTCATTAATGATCAGTTTAGCTTGGTCTTGAAGTCCAAGGAGCTGGCCAAGCCTTTGAAACTGATTACAGATATCTGCAAAGGAAGATGGTTGCTGGAATTGCACAACCTTAATCCCAACGGATTGTAATTGTTTGACCTGTTGCATCGGGGTGAGCCCAGTTGCCAGCACTAGATCGGGTTGCAGACCGATTATTTTTTCTATGGACAGCTGCATTACAGAACCAATTTTTTCTTTGGTTTTTGCAGCTTCAGGGCGAACGCAGTAGTTGGTGTTGGCAACAAGACGGTTCCCGGCCCCCAGAAGAAAAACATTTTCAGTGTTGATTGGCCCCAGAGAAATGATGCGTTGAGGGTATTCTAGATCTGCTGCCTGGATGAAACCAGCTGTAAAAAGCAGAATAATTGAGAAGATAAGAGTAAGATGTCTGTGCATTGTTTTTAGTAAATGTCTGCAATCGCAAGACTTCGTTGCAAGCGTTCTATGAAAAAAGAGATTATTTCAGGATAGTAGGCAAGACCCTTGAAAAAATCGTTTCCCTGGTGCTGTATTTCAGCACATTCCACTGTGAACCCCATGGCTTCAAGAATCTTCCGCCAGCTCTTTTCCCTCTTGGTGCCCATAAGGTCTTCTTCGGCATGCATACCAGCCAGGTACATCATGGGGATGATCTTCACTCTTCCATACTGTTCTGTCCAATTTTTGTGTCTGATTCCCGTAAATACAGCTTCAGCGTCGGGCACCCCTTCAATGGATGCTGCAAGTACATTGGAATAGCGGTCTGTAACGAGTCTTTCGATGCCAAGATAGGCGCTGTTCACCGGGTCTGCCACCAGTGGAGTGCCATGAAGAGCCAGGATGTTCAGCCCTTCAAGGGGGGATAAAAAATCCTTTTCAACCACGTCCAGAGTCTCTTTCACATAGTTCCAGCGGTGCAGTAGCGTTTCACTTAAGAACACTCGCAGGCCCGGAAAGAATTCACAGGTTTCAGCTATCTGTTGATATTCGGTTCCGGGAAAGATATGCAATGGCTGAACCACAGCCCTGCGAAACCCTGCAGCTTCGACCTTTGCGAGGGTTTCCTGCAGAGTAGGCAGGTTTTTCTTTCTGCAGATAATATTTGAGCTGTAGGCCCAGAAGGTTTCGTAATCAGGGAATTGCTTCTCCACCTGTTGGCGGAAAAGTTCCAGAGGCCGTTCTGCGTGGCTGCTGGTACCAAAGGTCACGACAATAATTGCAGGCTTGTTTTTAAGCTTTGGGACCCGTAATTTACGTCCTATATATCCTTGTTGATGCATCTTAAAATATCCTGTGCGGAAAATAAGTGAAAGGGTGAATTCAGCCAACTTTGAAAGTACTCGTTTCAGGCACTCAAGTCAAAATGTTCACTTATTTTTCCGACATTGACAGGGGATGGTTTTAATTAATAGTCCCAGCGCAGACCTGCATACAATCCGCGTCCAGGCATGAGGTACCCCTTTACGTAAGCGTACTCTTCATCAAAAACATTCCGCACTTCACCGCGAAGCGTAAATGTACCAATACGTTTATCATCATAAAAACGGTAGGAAGCGCTTAGGTCTGTTACTAGGTTTGAATCCAGCGTACTGTTTTGGTATGGGTATCCTGCTTCATAGTCTGTGATGTCCTGGCTTCCGGTATAGGCAATGTTGACCCGACAGAAGATTCCATCACCGTTGTTCAGCATTACACCCGTGGAGTAATTGGAACCACTGATATTTTGAAGGTCTTCCCCGCTGCTCTCATCTTCATATGTGCTAAGAAGAGTCATGTTCAGATAGGGACGAACCTCCCAGGCCAGGCCTAGTGGTACGCCAATATCATAGGCAAGTTCAGCTTCAAATCCCGCGATGGTGGCGTCCCCAAGGTTTTTCCAGGTACTGGAGCCATCGACGAGAAAATCGCTGATTATTTTATCTTTAAAGTCGGTGTGAAAATAGGTGAATGATCCGTTGAGCCCATTTTTGTCATAGTCAACGCCACCCTCCCAGGTTGCACTCTGCTCAGGAGACAGGTCTGGATTTCCAACGACTCGTCCACCAAAACTGGTAAAGTCTGCAGCCATCTGGTTTGCGGATGGCATCATAAAGGCCTCACCATACTGCGCTCTCACCTTGAATGTGTCGCTAAGCATCCAGGCAACACCTATCTGGGGAGTAAAATGGCCGTCATCTGCATCACTTCCAGCTGGGTTCTTCACTTTCACATCATACCAGTCATACCGTACGCCAATATTTGCACTAAGTCTATTTTCTAGAAATGAGCCCTTGCTGAGTAGAAAAACGGCAGCATTTGAATATTCCGTTGTGTTTGGGGTCCAGCTGTTTTCAACATCATAGTTAAGCCAGTCAAATCCTGCTGTGAGTGCCGCAGGGCCAAGATCACCGCTAAGCTGGAACTGTGCGCCCTGTTGATCTGTCTTGTTTTCGGAGAGAGTCGCATCATTCCAGCTGCTGGGATTGGAGGTCATGGGGTCCATCCAGCTGTTTTCGTCCTCTCCAAAGAAATATCTGGCCAAAAGCTTTGATCCAGTCACCGGGCATTGTCCATCAAATGTGAAATCGGCAGAGTAATTGCTCTTGTCCGAATAGTCATCGAGGTCATTTTTGCTCAGATAGCCTGGACTGCCTGCCTGGTCTATTGCAAAGCGGGTAAAAACTAACCCAAGTCTGTTGGCTTCGGAGAAGGAGTAGCCAAGGTTAGTGCTCATGCCTGTTTCGTGGTCGATCCCGGTGTTTTGATACTGTACACCGCTGCCGGTATCATAGTCCCCTGTTGTCCCGTAGGTGTAGGCACCGGTAAAGTCAACGCCATTGACGAGAGCAGATCCGCCAATGCTTCCTTCGGCAGTGTCAAAGGATCCACCTTTTGCCTCGACAAACATCGAGTTTCCAGTGGCTCTTTTGGTGATAATATTGACGACTCCGCCCATTCCTGCCGAGCCATACTGCACAGCTCCAGGGCCACGGATAACCTCGATACGCGCTACGTTTTTGGTAAGAAGCTTAGCGAGATTTCCTGTTCCGGCGCGGCGACCGTCGAGAAGCACCAGAACTTGTCCCTGGAGATCATTTCCATGGGTGTCGGTACTAAATCCGCGTATGCTTATGGAGCTCAGATTTCCTGGATACTTTTTGATGGTGGCAATGGACTGTTCTGCAAGAAGATCGCCCACGTTATTTGCTGTGGATTGGCGTATGGTTTCTTCGCTGATAACGCTTATGTTCGCACTTACCGTGGTCTTGCTTTCTTCTGTACGGCTGGCTGTAACAACAACCTCATCCATCATGGTTGCAGGAGTGTCATCTGCTGCAAAGATGTTGGGTGCAGTTGCAAGTGCGAGTAGTTGCATACAGAGCACAGGGTAGTAACTTTTTTTCATTTTTCTTTCCTCTTTTGAGTGAAATGCCCGAGGAGATCTTTGTTAAAAAAACAAAAAAAATCCCAGGACCAATATAATATTGATCCGGGGATGCCCTTTAAACCCACAGATATGACGGTAAATCTCTTGTCCACGGAGATTTCTGTCTAGTATATAGTGTCTGACATAAAGCAGTGTCAGCACTATTGTCCTTCAGGCAGGTCTTCTGACTTTCGGATCGTCCCTGTAGCTGCGTCTTCCCAGTCTCACGACCAGTGACATTATGCAACTACGGTCCCCGATTACAGCGGCGGGCCCGTCCCGGATTTACACCGGGTTCCCTTGTGATCCATTTGCATGGAACCTGAAAGATTGAGCGGAAGCCTAAATTACTTTTTCTTCCTTGTCAAGTTGGCAGTTGTGCATCTGTTTTACAGCTTATGCTTGCGTTGCTCCAAAATCAAGGGCGACCAGTTTACTGTAAAAGCCCTTCTTGGCAAGGAGTGTGGTGTGGCTGCCCTGTTCAACTATCCTGCCTTTATCGAGTACAATAATTCTGTCAGCGCGCTGCACGGTGGAGAGGCGATGGGCAATAATCAGCACTGTTTTTTCTTTAAAACAATGTTCCAGTGGCTCTTCCAGAATTTTTTCTGTTTTGGAATCAATTGCAGAGCTGGCTTCGTCGAGAACCAGAAGGGATGGGTTACGACATAGAACCCTGGTGATGGCAAGAAGCTGTTTTTCTCCGGTTGACATGGATTGGCCGCCTTCCCCAATGTGGGTGTCAAGCCCCTGGGGGAGGTTTGCTACGAATTGAGTCAATTGAGTCTGTTGTAGCAATTTGACAACTTCCCCTCGTTTCTTTTCGGTGTCGAGCACGATGTTATTGAGTAATGTGTCCTGAAGGATAAGCATCTCCTGCATAACAACCCCTATTCTTTGGCGGAGACTGCTTTTGGGAAATGCCGTAAGAGGGGAGCCGTCAAAAATTATGGTTCCACTGTCCGGTTCATAGAAGCGAAGTAATAGATTGATAAGGGTGGATTTACCACTTCCGGTGGAACCGACAATTGCAATGGTCTCACCTTTTTTGACGGTAAAGGAGATATCATGGAGAACTTGCTGGTCTGGTAGATAGGAGAAGTTTACCTCCTTGAAGATAAGGTCACCAGGACTTGAAAAATGATTGTCTGTATCAATGCTGGGAACTGTTTTTTCTTCAGTTTCAGTGTCCAGTAAATGAAAAATCCGTTCGGCGGAAGCAAGGGCAGACTGGACAATGGAGTACTTCTGGGAAAGTTCCCGGAGTGGTTGAAAAAACAGACGCATATAGGTGAGAAAGGCAACAAGCTCCCCAAGAGTCAGTTGTTGTTGGATGATCTCTCCTCCTCCGTACCAGAGGATAATGGCGATGGCCAGTGAACTCATTAGCTCGGTAATGGGCATAAATGTACCAAACAGACGGATCTGGCGTAGGGTTTTGTCGAGGTAGCCATCGTTTAACTCTGCAAATTCCTGTTGCAGGTCATTATTCCTCCCAAACAGCTGTACCAGTGTAACTCCTGAAACAGACTCCTGAACAAATGCATTTACTTTGGAGAGCTGTTTACGTATGGCTCTGAAATGATTTCTGGCAAGCTTTGAAAAGATAATTGTAATCAGGGCAGCGAGTGGCACAAAGAGGCAGAGAAAAAGCCCCAGTTTAAGATTCATATAGAGAAGGAGGCCAAGTATACATGCCATACGGAGCAGATCATTGAAAATAGTCACCATGATGGAGGTGAACATTTCATGCATATTCTGGACATCATTGGTCAGACGGGTCACCAGACGGCCAACTGGCTGAGTATTGAAAAATTGCAGGTTGACCCGAAGGAGATGGCTAAAGAGATCCTGGCGCAGGCTGTGCATGATAGACTGGCCGATCCACTCAAGAAGCAAAACCTGTAGAAAGGCGGTGATAAATCCTACGCTTATCAGTACTCCATAGTACAGGGTCTTGCTGCTAAGACCTGCCATGCGCTGTTCAAAATCCAGTGTGGGCTTTGTGATGTAAAGGTCAATCGCTTGCTGCATCAGCCATGGCAGTCCAAGTGCCGACGCTGTTACCAGCAGTGAGAGTACAATCGCCCCGGCAAAGGGAAGTCTGAAAGGGCGAATGTAGCCAAAAATACGGCCCCATAATCCTTTTTCAGAGAGAGTGGGTTTGTAATCTTCCTCAAAGTATCCGAAGTTACGCATTACTCTTTTCCCTCTGTAATCCCTGTCTGTGACTTATTTCAGCCAGAAAGGCATTGTGTTGTACAACTTCATCGTAGGGGCCAAGACCGGTTATTTTTCCCTGTTCCAGGACAAGAACTCGATCCGTCTGGGCAAGCTGCTTCACCCGCTGACTGACCCAGAAAACAGACTTCCCCTTAAACCATGGGGTGATGTTGTCTATTATCTTCTGTTCTGTTCCGGTATCCACAGCTGCAAGGCCATCGTCGATAATGATAATGGGTCTGTCGCAGAGAAGAGCTCTTGCAAGTGCCACTCTACCGCGCTGTCCACCGGAGAGGGTCACACCTTTTTCTCCCATTTTACTTTCATAGCCTTGGGGAAGGGCCATAATTTCGTCGTGGATGGCGGCAGCTTTTGCTGACTCTATGATACTCTCCATTGAGGCCTCAGGATTGCCAAAGGCGATGTTGTCACGAAGAGAGCTTGAAAAGAGCAGAGCTTCCTGACTCACATAGCTGATCAGTTTTCGGACGGATTCGGGTGACAGGTTGTTGACATCCGTGTCGCCTAAAAAGAGGCTGCCGTTGCTCACGGGGTAGGTACGGGCCAGAAGTTGACATAGGCTGCTCTTGCCACATCCAGTGGGACCGGTAACTCCGAGGATTCCTGGAGAAATATCAAGGGTGATATCTTCAAGTATCCTTTGTTCCGATTGCGGATAGCTAAAGTTGAGCCCCTGAAGACGAAATATGGAGCTGTCCACTTTCTGCCCTTTGATACCTGGGGAAACTTGGGACTGGACAGAGAGAAGAAGATAAATTCTTCGCAGTGATGTTATTCCCCGTTGGGAAAGGTTCGCTACCCAGCCAACTGCCATAATGGGCCAAATCAGCATATAGAGATAAGTCACAAAGGCAACAAACTCTCCCAGGGTGATTGTTTCGAGAATAACCAGACGACCGCCAAAATAGAGGACAAGCAGCATCCCACTACTTCCAACCAGAGTGGCAATAGGAAAAAGTAAACCCTGGATGATAGCAACCCGGATACTGGATTGAACATATTCCTGTCCGATCTTTTCAAAGCGTCTACCCTGAGATTTCTCAAGAGTGTAGGACTTAAGCAGACGGATGGATGCAATGGACGATCTGGCAAATTCGGTCATGCTTGAAAACTGTTCCTGAACTTTGTCAAAATGGTGATGCAGGCGTCCGGAAAGGTTACGGGTGGCAAATGCAAGAATAGGCATAGGTAACAGGGCAAGAAGCGTGAGCCCTACATTTATATTAAACATAAATGCAATGGCGGCAACCGACATAACGATGGCATCAGTTGCAGCAACAAGACCCATACCGCAAGCCATCTGTACGGCAGAAAGATCATTGCTGCCATGGGCCATAATGGAACCTGTACTGTATTTGGAAAAAAAACTTCCATCCATGGTCATTACATGACTGAATATCTGTTTGCGTAAATCCCGTTCCAGGTGTCTTGAGAAACCGATAATCAGATAGCGCCAGCAAAAACGGAGCACGGTGGCAACTACTCCGATACAACAGATCAAGAGTGCAAGTTTAAGTAAACTGTCCTGTTGCGCTGTCCCATCGGAAAGGGAATCGATTCCGGTTTTTAGAATCCTTGGAATAGTAAGCTGAAGGAAGTTGACTCCAAGCAGTGCCAGCAATCCAAGAAGGATACGGAGTCGGTGTCTGTAGTAGATGGGCCCCAGCAGTCCCACTATTTTCTTCAGGGGTGGTCGGGAATGAGCTGTTGTGTCAGATTTCAGTTTGCTTAACCATGTCGTAAAGAGGGGCTGTCTCATCTGTATCATTATGCACGACCAGATGCTGTACGAGTAATATAAGACAGGTTTGTAAAAAATCTACTGCAGTACTGTATGGGGACGATTGAATTTGGACTGTGAACCGAAAGCAGGTGCGCTTTACGCTCAACGAATGTTTGATTCCTTGGCTACGATGCTCCCTTCTCGACCCGGACGGGAAGCATGACCTGTTGAATGGCCCAGCTCATTCAATAGGGTGAATAAAATGCTACTACTGGATGGTCTCGTCCAGCCAGTCGAAAATCTTCATGTTGGAAATCCCGATGGCTCCAATCTGGCAATGGTTCGTGGCCCCGTCTTTTTCGGTGAAAAGCAAAAAGGTCTTCGGACATTGTAGTGCATCATAGAGCTGTTTTGCCTGCCCTGTAAAAAACTCATCATTTTCAGAATCCACGATCAAAACGGGGCATTGAATCAACTGTGCGACACCTTCCATGGTGTAATCAAAATAGGCGAGCACAAACTCTGCCGGTGTTTTTTTACCAAAGGTGTACATACCGTTATTCATAGACCAGCGCATGGAGACGTTTTTTTCCATCTTTTTATAGAGCTCTTTGTTCACATCTTCAGCATCCTGAATCAAGACTTCTTTCGGTGGAATTTTCTTGGGATCGACCAAAGAAAACACTCCGCTGTTGGCGATAAGGGCGGAAAGTCGATGCTCGAATGCAGCGGCTCTCGGGGTCAGGTATCCTCCCATGCTGATTCCCATAAGCGCGAGCCTGTTCATGTCCACCTGAGGGAGGGTTTGCACATAATCCACAACAGGTGTTATAACCTTCTCCCAATCGGGGCGAAAATAGAGTTTCTGCTCGCGAACCACGCCGCCCTGACCGGGGCCTTCGAAGATCAGAACGTTGTATCCTCTGTTGAGGGCGAAATGCGCCACTTCAAAGTATAGTTCCTCGCCCGTACCGTCGAAGCCGGTTTGCAGGAGCAGAGTTTTTCTCTTTTGTGACTCCTTATCCGGCATGCAAAAATATCCGGGCAGAGTCGTATTTTCGTATGGAATATCGATTGCTTTGACAGCGTGTTTCATATAGGGAATAGCTTTCCGGAAAGAATCTCGGCTTTTTCCCCAGGTATCGAGAATTCGCGGATCTTTGGAGTCACCTTTTAGGTAGAATTCAGCGACTCTGTAATAGTTACTTGCTCTTAAGAAGGCTTCTTTGGCACTTTCCGTATGCCCTTTGGCCAGGCTTATTTTGCCCAACTGATAAACGCGATCCGCTGTTGCCTTCCATTCCGTATACCAGGATTCATCATCACCTTCAGTAATGCGCTGTGCGGTTTGAAAGCACTCGTTGAGATCCGCACCACCGGAAAGGGCGTACCCCAGCGCGCGCCTGAATTCAAAATCAATCCCTTTGTCCTTAAAATAAATTAGATCGGTTTTTTGTGACGGCATATTTTTATTTGTGTCGTCTTCACCTGCGACAGCAAAAGCCACGGCAAACAAAAAGATCCAGGCAGCTGTGAGTGTCAAAATGCGCATCTTGTTTCTCCGTAAATGTGATAGGTTTATAAAAAAATACTGCTACAGTGGATGGGGGAAAATATTCTCAAAAGAGAGAAGATGGATCAGTTTCTTAGTGTCGTATTATTTATTGATTACGTACGCAGCTCAGCCACCAAATATACAAACTGTGTTACATGCTAAAAGCGTGTTTGATTCTAGGAGTCCGCCCCTGCGGACGATATTGTTCGAGACAACGTTACACTCCTAATCGCCCGCAGGGGCTGGCTCTTACAGACCTATTGGAATACTGGCTGAGTTTTGTGGGTAATCAGATATTATTTTAGCATAGTTTATAATTAGGGACAAATTAAGAAAAATTTCAGAGATTGTAATCTCTAAGAGAGAGAAATAGTGTAATGATATCCAGCTCTATGGAAGGTTGTGTTTTGGAGTATTTGTTATGGAATCGTGATATTATTTGATGGTTACAGGAATGTAATGTTTATGTAAGACTACCGTAATGTTCCCCTGTTATCATATATCCTATACGAAACCATAATCTCTTTTTAAGGAGCCTCTATGAATGAGCAAAATACAAGCGTTGAGACAGTATCATCAGTACCCCCTTCCCCTCAGCCCGTGCAGCCGGAAGGCTACACATCGATCCAGGCGATTAATGAGTCCGTTGTCGCCAGCTCAGCATGGGTCGGTCTGCTGCGTCAGGAGATGGCAAAATCCATAATAGGACAGGAGCATCTTGTTGAACGTCTGCTTGTCGGTCTGTTAACTGGAGGTCATATTCTCCTCGAAGGCTTGCCGGGTCTTGCAAAAACCCTCGCTGTGAAAACCCTGGCTATGGTAGTGCAGACGGATTTTCAACGTATCCAGTTTACTCCGGACATGCTTCCAGCGGATATTATCGGGACTCAGATCTATAACCCGAAGGACACTCTTTTTGAGGTCAAGCAGGGGCCGATTTTTTCATCTCTGATATTGGCAGATGAGATCAATCGGGCGCCAGCTAAAGTGCAGTCCGCCTTGCTTGAGGCGATGCAGGAAAAACAGGTCACTATTGGAGGCGAGTCCTTTGTGCTCCCCGAATTATTTCTGGTACTTGCGACGCAAAATCCCATCGAACAGGAGGGAACCTATCCGCTACCGGAAGCCCAGATTGACCGTTTTATGCTGAAGGTGGTTGTCGATTATCCATCCATGACCCAGGAGCGTATGATCCTCGATGCGGTGAATCATACAGATTCCAGAGTGCTTGTGAACCCCGTTGTAGGGCCGGATGATATTCTTGGTGCACGCAGAGTGGTGGATACCATCTATATGGATGACAAGATAAAGGATTACATTGTGTCCCTCGTCTGTGCCACCCGTGATCCCAAAAGCTTTCAACTTGATCTTCATGACTATATAGAGACTGGGGCTTCCCCTCGAGCAACCATCAACCTGAAGGCTGTTTCCAAGGCTTTGGCTTTTCTGGCTGGCCGTGGATATGTCACTCCTGATGATGTGAAATCGGCTGCAATGGATGTTCTGCGGCATCGTATTCGTATCAGTTACGAGGCAGAGGCAGAGGCAATTACAACGGAAGATATTATCCGTAAGATTTTAGATACCGTACCGGTCCCCTAAACTTGATATGGAAGAGCAAATTACCAAAGAAATCCTGAAGAAAGTTCGTCAGGTAGAGGTGAGAACCAGCAGGCTGGTCAACGATACGCTGGCTGGAAGTTACCAGTCCGTCTTTAAAGGGCGTGGGATGAACTTTGACGAGGTACGGGAGTATGTACCAGGCGATGAAATCCGAACCATTGACTGGAATGTTACCGCACGAACGGGTGTGCCGCACATTAAGAAATTTACAGAGGAGCGGGAGCTCACCATTATGCTGATGATAGATATCTCAGGCTCCGGTGACTTTGGCTCGGCTGTAAGCTCTAAACGTGAGATTATGGCGGAGATTGGCTCGGTACTTGCTTTCTCGGCGGTGCGTAATAATGACAAGGTTGGGCTGGTCCTCTTTTCCGATTTCGTGGAACTCTATATCCCTCCCAAAAAAGGGCGATCCCACATCCTCAGGCTTATCAGGGAGATTTTGTTTTTTCAGCCGCAGGGACGAAAAACAGATCTGGTGGTCCCATTGGATTTTGTAAACGAAGTTGCCAGGCGAAAATGTGTAAGCTTTCTTATTTCGGATTTTTGTCTTCCTGGAGATTTTGATAAGGCTTTGGCCTCCCTGCAGCCAAAATTGCAGGTGACTAATCGTCGCCATGATCTGATAGCCATGATTATTTCAGATCCGCGTGAACATGCTCTCCCGGATGTGGGCTGGCTTACTCTTGAAGATGCCGAAAGTGGAGCTCAGGTTGAACTTGATACCTCCGATCCTGCCGTTCGCAGAGGATATGCAGAGATTGCTTCGGCTCGTAAGAAGGCTCTTCATAAGAGTATTCGATCGGCAGGTGTTGATCTACTTGATCTCTCCACAGAGCATTCCTATGTACCACCACTCTTAAACTTCTTTGGCAACAGAAGACGGAGGATCAGCAGATGAATCAGCAGCAGATACAGCTACGCGATATCTATCCTCCCATGCCACTGCCGGAAGAGCCAAACTATGCTCTGTTTGCTGCTGGAATAGTAGCTTTGCTCTTGATAGTCGCACTACTCTTCTGGTTTTTTCGTTTAAGAAAAAAAACAGTGATACTTCCCTTTGCTCATGAAACAGCCCTTAGTGAACTTGCAGGAGCTAGAAGTCTGATGAACGGGAAACAGGCTCTGCTGTACGCCGGGGAAGTTTCAGATATTTTAAGACGTTATATCGAAAAACGGTTTCATATCAAGACGACCAGACAGACTACCAAAGAGTTTTTTGCGGCTCTGACAGGGAATGTCGGTATTACCCAGATAACATTTTCGGAGAAGGATTATAAAAATCTCCGGGAGTGCCTTGATCAATGCGATATGGCAAAGTTTGCCCGATGTTGTCCCGGCCTGAACAGTATGGAGAAAATGGAAACAGCAATAGAAGGTTTTGTTACATCCACTCGTGACCACGAAAAAGGAGGCAGGTAAACAATGCGATTTTTACATCCGGAGTTTCTCTGGCTCCTCTCTTTACTACCCCTTCTTGCCATTCTTCGCGGCAGGCGCAGTGCAGCCCCGGCACTTTTGTTTTCTTCGACCTCCATTGCGGCAACATTGGCAGAGGGAAGAAAAACAGGGCCCGGGAAAATTATTGCGGCTCTTCGGCTTTTGGCATTGGGATGTCTGATCCTTGCCTTTGCACGACCGCAACTTGGGAATACAACGACTGAAATTGAGGCAAGCGGCATTGATATTCTTCTTGCCGTTGATGTGTCCGGGTCCATGGAGGCACTTGACTTCACGTTGGAAGGAAAGGCCGCTAACCGGCTTGATGTTGTAAAGTCTGTTATGCACACCTTTATTATGGAGCGGCCCAATGATCGTATTGGTCTGCTTGCCTTTAGTGGTCGCCCCTATATGGTGAGCCCACTCACCCTGGATCATGACTGGCTGGGACAACGCTTGGATTCTCTTTCCATTGGCATGATTGAAGATGGTACCGCCATTGGCTCCGCCATTGGCAGCGGGCTGAACCGACTGCGTGATCGTGACGCTAAATCGCGAATAATGATTCTGCTCACAGATGGAATGAACAATGCCGGGACGATACCGCCCCTGGTCGCGGCGGAAGCCGCTGAAACACTTGGAATTAAGGTGTATACAATTGGCGCAGGAACCAGAGGTGAAGCACCAATGCCTCTGCAGGACAGGTTTGGTAGGAAGCGTCTTGTCCGAGTGAAGGTCGATATCGATGATAAGACTCTGGGGCAGGTGGCGGAAATGACGGGAGGGCAATATTTCAGGGCCACTGACACAGAATCTCTTGAGAAAGTCTACGAGGAGATCAACACCATGGAGACCACCACCAGAAATATTAAGAAATTTGAAAACTACCGTGAGCTTTTCTCCTGGCTAGTCTTTGCAGCGCTGTTTTTTCTCGGAATGGAAATTGTTGCAGGGAGGAAGCGTTTACCATGAGTGAAATGATATTATTTGGTGCTCCTTTCTGGTTTGCCATCGGAGCGATGGCGATTGCACTGCTTCTTTTTCTTTATCGGGAAATTGGCAGGAGACGACAAAAGGCCTTGCAGGTCTTTGCCGCGCCCCATTTACTTGGAAAGCTCTGCTGTAATGTTTCCACCGATCGGCGTATAATTAAAAAAATACTTCTTCTGGCAGCGATTGCTTGTTGTTTTGTTGCACTCGCCAGACCACAGTACGGCTTTAAGTGGGTAGATGTGAAGCGTAAAGGGATTGATATTCTGTTTGCCGTCGACACGTCCAATAGCATGCTTGCAGAAGATATTAATCCCAATCGCTTGGAGCGAGCAAAATTTTCCATTCTCGATTTTGTGGGCCAGCTTGAAGGGGACAGGGTAGGCCTGATGCCCTTTTCCGGCGCGGCTTTTTTGATGTGCCCCATGACCATAGATTACAGCGCATTTGAAAGTTCTCTTGGGGCAATTGATACAACAATTATTCCAAAAGGAGGAACCGATCTGGCCGCAGCAATCAGCGAAGCTGAGGGCATTCTTTCCAACGAGGCGAATCATAAAATTCTGGTACTTATTACCGATGGCGAAAATCTTCAGGGAGATGTTTTAAAAGCAGCAGAGGAAGCAGCGGAAAAGGGCATGACAATTTACACCGTTGGCGTGGGCAGCAGTGAAGGGGAGTTGATTCCTTTTAACCGGAACGGCAAAAGCGGATTTGTAAAGGATGAGTCAGGAAGTTTTATCACGTCCCGGCTCGATGAAACCATGCTCACGAAAATTGCTGAACTTACCGGGGGGCTCTATGTGCCGCTTGGTGCTGGCGGCGAAGGGTTACAGACGATATACCAGAAAAAGCTGGCATTGATCCCCAAGGAAGAAGTGGCAGAGAAACGGCATAAAGTGGCCCTTGAACAATTTGTATGGCCACTCGGGGCGGCCATTGTATTACTGATGCTTGATTTTCTGCTTGGCGGCAGGAAATCCACACGGAGTCTGCGGATTCCTTTTATAAAGACAGCTGGGCGCAGAAAAAAACAGAAAATAATGGCCTCCTTCCTCCTGATTATGGGAACAGGTTTTTGTTTTTCTGCGCAGTTTGCCGAGGCCTCAAAGGGTGAAGATGCTTATAGCACTGGAGATTTTCTCACCGCCTCAAGTTTCTATGATGAGCAGCTGCAGGAATCTCCTGGGGATGCCAGATTGCACTATAACTTTGGAACAGCTGCCTATAAAAACAATATGTTTGAAGATGCAGCCAAATCATTTAGTGAAGCATTAAAAAGTGATGATCTGGGGCTGCAGCAGAAGGCGTACTATAATCGAGGCAATGCTCTGTTTCAGAGGGGAAATGAGACGCTGCAGACCGATCCTCAGCATAGCATTGAGATGTGGACGGAAGCAGTGGCTTCGTTTGATGGTGCTTTGCAGCTTGACTCCAAGGATGAGAATGCCAGCTATAATCTTGAACAGGTGAAAAAAAAGCTCGAGGAGCTGAAGAAACAGCAGGAAGAGCAGGAGCAGGACAAAAAAGAACAAGACTCTGAAGATAAGAAGGATAAACAGGATCAGAAGAAAAAGAAGGATGGAAAGGATCAGAGCGACCAGGGTGAAAAAGAAGATTCATCGGATAAGGATTCTAAAAAAGAAGAATCTCAAGAGAGTGCTCAGGAGCAGAAAGATCCTGAATCCGGAGCAAAAGGCGAAGAAGATTCGGAACAGCTGGATAACACAAAAAGTTCCGGGGATGAAGAAGCGCAGCAGAGGGAAAAAGAATCTGCTGAGCAGCAGCAACAGGATGCGGCCGAAGAGAATGCTAAGCAGGAAGCAGCAGCCAGAAATCAGGAGCGCAGGCTGCAAGGAAAGATGACGGAGGAAGAGGCCAAACAACTGTTAAACAGCTTGAAAGATGAGACTGGCGAGCTGAATTTTGTACCGACTGCTCTATCCGGTGGCAATAGAGACCAGAAAATATTAAAGGATTGGTAATGAAGAGTAGAGACTGGTTTTTCCAAAAGAGAATTTTTTATAAAACAGGCGCTTTGTTATTTCTATTAGCATCCTTGGTTGGCGTGCAATCCGCTTATGCCGCAGTGGATGCGTCGATGACATTGAATGCCAGAAGCTTCCCGCTTGATCGTGCTGCAGTCCTCACTATTACAGTAAATGGAGCACGGGCCGCAGAACCGCAGATTCCTGAAGTTGACGGACTGCTCTTTCATCGGCGTGGTCAGTCGACCCAGATGAATTATATTAACGGGGATTACTCTGCCTCGGTTTCATCCGTGTTTCTAATCGAAGCTACGCGTGTTGGTCAGTTTACTGTTCCTTCCATACAGGTTGTCACAAATGATGAAACTGTTATGACCCAAGCCCTTTCCTTTGAAGTAACTGCGCCACAGAATTCAGTTGTTCAGTCCCAGGGGCAGGCAGGGTCATCATCATCCGCCACGAAACTGCGTTCCGGTGAGGCGGATAAAGTTGCCTTTCTCCGGGTAATACCAGCCAAGGAAAAAAGCTATAGCGGTGAAGTTGTACCCGTTGAGATAAAGGTCTATTTTCGTGACGGTATTAAGGCAAATTTAAACAGCCTGCCGCAGCTTCAGGGTGAGGGCTTTGTTCTTCAGGAACTGGCACGTGAACCGGAAAAAACCAGGGAGGTTGTCAATAACAGCCGCTATACGGTGTTATCTTGGCAGTCTGTTCTTTCCGGAATTAAGGAAGGTGAGCATAGTGTGAGTGTAGGGCTTACGGCGACTCTGCTGTTACCGCAACGGCAACAAAATTCCTTTGGAAATCATGGGCTGGGTGGCGATCCTTTTTTCAGTAATTTCTTCTCGTCATACCAGGAAAAAGAAGTGCAGATCGCTTGTCCTGCACTTAAGCTGAGTGTACTTCCTTTGCCGGAGAAGGGGAAGCCGGATGGTTTCAGTGGTGCAATTGGAGATTTTCGTTTGGATGTCACGGCAAATCCTGTTGAACTGGCATTCGGTGACCCTGTTACTCTCACCATGACGGTGAGTGGCCATGGTAATTTTGATCGCGTTCAGGCACCAGAGATGAGCAATCAGAAGGGGTGGAAAACCTACACACCGTCATCTGAATTTTTTAAAGATGGTGGACCGGGCCGCGGAAAGAAGGTCTTTGAGCAGGCAATTGTGGTGAAAGATCCAACGTTACGTGAGGTTCCGGCTATTCAGTTCAGTTATTTCGATCCTGAAACTGCTGCATATAAGACCTTGAACTCAGATTCTGTTCCCCTTGAAATTCAGGGCGTTCCGGTGGCTAAAACTGCAGTTTTACCAGTAGAAGCCAAAAAAGTTCAGAAGGAAAAAAGTGCTGTGTCAACTGTTGAAACACTTCAAAATGGAGTGCCAATGCCAACACTTGCTCCATTGCAGCTCAGCACGGGTGCTCTTAATAAAGAGTTCTCAACCCTGTTTGCACGTCAATGGTTTCAGGTCGTTGCAGGGGTGCTTCTGCTTCTGCTGGCTGTGGTACTGTTCTTCAAGTTACGAGCCGCAAGGTATGCAGGAAATCCACGTCTGCAAAGAGATCAGGCAATGAAGCATCTGCTGCTCTTACGTTTAAAAGAAATCGATCAGGCGCTCTTGGTAAATGATGCCCGAGGATTTCTTGCAGCTTGCAGGAGAGCTATTCAAGAGCAACTGGGGCTGGTCTGGGGTACCGAGTCCGGTGCCATAACGTATATTGATCTGCAGGTACGTTTATCTGCTGATTCGCCACTCTTAACGGTGTTTAGAGCAGCAGATGAAAGTGCATATGGCGGTCGGGAGCTTGATATGAAACAGATGAAGGCATTTGCGGAGAGTGTGAAAAAAGAACTGGAAGGTTTAGTATGAGAACTTGCTTTGGAAAAGGTGTCTTTCTTCTCTCCTTGCTTCTGCTTGGGCTGTCGCCAGTCGTGTGGGCGGAAACTTCGGAGTTGCAGACGCAGTTTCAGGATGGTGTCGCCTCGTACAATAAAGGAGACTATCAGACAGCGATTCGGAGTTTTGAAACTTTTGCAACAAATGGAAAGTCGGCACCACTGTTTTATAATCTGGCAAACAGCTATGCCCAGGATGGGCAGAGCGGGCTTGCCATTCTGAATTATGAGCGGGGGCTGCGACTGGCTCCGGGTGATTCCGATATTCGAGGAAATCTGGAGCTTGTACGTAGGGATAATGGCTTATTTCAGGAGAAACAATCTTTTGTACAGCAATTTGTCACTTTTTTGAGTTTGAATCAGTGGCTGGGATTAACTGCAACGGCTGTTGTTCTTTTTGCGGTGGCTCTATTGCTGCCCTCTTCGGTGGTGTCAAAGAAGTCAACACGCTATGGTTTTGCTTCTGTCTGCCTTTTTCTGCTCACGGTGGCAGGAGTGGCTGCTTTTGGCCAATATCAGCATTGGCATGACGGGGTGGTTGTGGTTTCCGATGCGCGCCTCAGGGTATCTCCATTTGAAACGTCAGCCTCAATTGGTATGATTCAGGAAGGTCGATTGTTGCGTCCCGGAAAAGTACATAACGACTTTGTGTTAGTTGTGGATGAGGCTGGACGCAGTGGCTGGCTGACTATGGATTCCTTCGAGTCTATTGCCATTCCTTGAGCTTGGTACTGATAAAATCAATCACCTGTTGATGCTCTTCCTTACCCTTTCCCTCCACACTAATCGGGGCACCAAAACAAAAGTGTGTTGAGATCTCCGGGTGAATTCGTCCCAGATCTTTAATGAGTTTCCCGTTTGTCCAGGCATCTGTTTTTAGGGCAAGAGGCACCACCGGAACACCCGCTTTTGCGGCAAGTTTTACTCCAATGCTGTTAAACTGCCTGGGAATAAAATCAGTTCCCCGGGTGGTCTGTGGAAAAACAGAAACAGACACACCCTGTGTCAGTCGTTTCTGTCCTTCAGTAAAGACCTTTTTTAAATCTTCTCTGGCATTTTTCCTTCCAAGAGCAATGGGGTTGCGAGAACGCATTACATGCTTAAACACCGGATACTCCATCAGACTCTCTTTGATGATAAAAGTCATCGGGATTTCCTGAACAACAATACTTGGGGTGAGCACCGTATCCATCATACTGACGTGGTTTCCAACGATAACACAGGGGGAGTCAAGTGCCTGGAGGTGCTCGATACCGCTTATTGATATCTTCAGGCCCGTTCGTTCCAGAGCCCGAATGACCCTGAAGCTTGATAGGCGCCACTCTTCAGCGCTATATTTTCCACGCTTTGCCTTTCTGCTGGCAGAGTAAATAATCAGAAGGAAGCTTGTGTAAAATGAAAATGAGGGGAAGAGGCGTCCCCAAAAGGTACTTGCGCTTGCAGGCGTTTGATAGCTGTTGTTATCGTAAGGTATTTGGTTCATATCTAACTTGTTCCGAACTGGTTGCCAGGTAAATAAAAAAAGAGATTGCTCCTATTAAGAATACAATGAACGGCGCTTGAGGACAATATTTTTCGGAACGTGATGGGGAGTGGTTGTGGAAATGAGAGAAAGGGGGGGGGCGAAATGCAACATGTCCGTGCGTATTGTTTTTTAGGATGAGAAGTTCAATGTTGCATTTCAAGACGTGACCCCATGCCTTCTCTAAGAAGCACAATTCAAGAACGATAAGACCATTAAACACTCTGATCCCTGTTATGTAGTTCAAAGCTATGCTATGATATGAGGTGCCTTGCTTTTTAAGATAGCCACTCTGTGTAGTTATTCACAAAAGCAGACAATTGTTTTTTATTTGGGGGGGATCACAGTGAAAATTCAAGATAAGGCTGCCGCCACAATAACGCTGTTTGGTGTTATCATTATACTTCTGATGTCGTGTGGCTATTACTTTCTTGCTTATGATCTTGTTATAAAAAAAGAAATTGAAAACATTAAATATGTTTCTGAAGAGATAGCTCAGCTTGTAGAATCCCATCTTGAGGGAAAAATAACAACTGCGACCACTCTTTCCTCTGCTCCATTGATCAAAAATGCTCTGCTCAAAAGCAATGCTTCATTTGCTTCATTGCATAACGAAAAGCGAAAACAAAAGATTGATAGCCTTAATCAGCAATGGATGCAATCAACTACTGCTAATGATCCCTTTGTTGTATCCCGTATGACGAACCCTGTTGCGGAGTATCTTGGGTACCAGCAAACGCTCTTAGCAGGTGTGTATGGAGAAATATTCCTTACAAACCGTTACGGAGTTATGATTGCCTCCACCGGTAAGCTGACCACTCTTGCCCATGCCCATAAGTATTGGTGGCAGGCGGGCTACGATGATGGCAAAGGCAGGATCTTTCTGGATGATCGAGGCTTTGATACAAGCGCAAAAGGCTATGTGCTTGGAGTGGTTATTCCGATTATGGATAAAAATGAGATAATTGGCATATTAAAATGTAACGTAAACATCAAGGGGGGGCTAAACGAAGTCGTCCAGAATTTTGACAGTCGTCATTCCGGACAGCTAAGAATCGTTCGTACCGGTGGCATTATTGTGAAGGAACAAGGAGTTACTCCACTCTCAACTGAAGTAAACAAAGATTTTGTTGAATTATTACAACAAAGAGTTACTGGCACCACCAGCATTACTGAACACAACGAAAAACAGCTTGTAGCTTTTTCTCCTATTCCAATAACGATGGGATCCACACAATTTGGCTTTGGAGGCAGTAAAGAATCCATTGATCATATTAAAGGAAATAAAGGCGAAGGGTGGCATGCTGTTATTTTTCTCAATCAGGATAAGACACTTAAAAGCTCTCGGGCGGTACTGCTGGCCATCGTTATTTTTGGCATCATTGGTACCATGTTAACTGCTGTCGTTGCCCTGTTACTAGGGAAATGGGAATCTAAGCCAATAATTGCACTAGCGACTACCGCTCAAGCCATTGGTGAAGGGCGTCTTGATGCAAGAACCAAAGTGCTTTCAAATGACGAAATTGGTTTGCTGGCAAAATCGATTAATTTAATGGCCCGGAATATCCAGGAAGCGATAACAACAAAAGATGCCATGCTCATTGAACTTAACGCTGAAATTAAGCAGCGCGAAAAAGCTGAAGAAGAGATAAAAACACTCAGTGGCCTTATACCCATATGTATGCATTGCAAAGAAATACGGGACGACAAAGGCTTCTGGAATCAAATTGAAAACTATATCTCCGAACATTCCGAGGCTAAATTCAGTCATGGCTGCTGCCCGAGTTGTTTAGCCAAGTATTATCCTGAGATAGCGGAATTAAACAAAGAGTAGTTGTCTACCGTTTGAAGATGACTCACGGCAAGAACGGAAAATGGAGGGCCATGTCTTGTATTCCAAGCTGTGACCTCGTGCCTTCAAGAATGTGACTATTGTCGTGATAGTATCTGTTCGATTTCACTCCACATTGCTCGATAGGAATTTGATACTAGGGAGTTTGGAACTGTTTCCAGTACAGGTTTACGGTAAAGGCCCATTTTTTCCACGTCAGCAAGAAAGGGAATAAAATTGTGGAGCACTCTTTTTCTCCCGGAAAAACGATCCATCATATTTGCATGCATTTTTTTTCTTTTTTCAACCATGGAGAAGAAGACGTAGAGCTTCTTTTTATCAATACCCGTCGTTTTGAAAAAATCGAGCAGTTTTTCAAAGGAGAGTAGAGAGAGGGTTGTGGGAATAAATGGAATCAACAGGATATCAGCTGCAGCAAATATATTCTCTGACAACAGCGTGATATTAGGGGGACAGTCGAGAAAAACATTGTCATACTCATCTGACAGAGGTGTTAATATCTTATTTATACGCTGTGTTGATTTTTTGAAAACATCCAAAGCAAGGTCCAGATTTCGGTAGCTGAAATCAGCAGGCAGTATATCCAGGTTGTGGTAATCTGTTCCTTTGATATTGCTTAAAACTGGTTTTCCCCCCTTGAGCAGCTTATCCACGTTAAATTTCTTCGCAGGTTTGGTGCGAAAATAATAGCTTGCAGATCCCTGTGGATCCATATCACAGATGAGTGTTTTTTTGCCACTTCCCGCTGACAGGTAGGAGAGGTTCACGCTGGTTGCTGTCTTTCCGACGCCACCTTTGATGTTATATACGGCAATTACAGACATAGGTTTCCTTGGCTTTCGAAGTTGAAAGTTTTATTTTAAGGGGCAGAGGATCATTTTGCAATATTGATCAGGCAAACATTTGATTGTATAAGTTAAGATTGTCTTCACAGGAAAACTGAAAAAAAGTGTCTTCAAAATGAGCACGGACCTGAGAGTGCTGCCTTGCAAGATCTGCCATTAATCCACCAATAGAGGCAGAAAGCTGCAGCATTTTTTTGCTTCCCGGTCTAATTCCTGAGAGGTAGTTGGCAAGCATTTCCTGTTGAATAGAAATATCGTTAAAATCGCCAAGATTGTTCTGTAGTTTCTTTAGCTGGCCGATGAATCGCTTCATTTGCCTTTGGTCATAGAGTGAGGAAAAGAATTCGAGACTATAACGAAGTTTTTTACATTCAATACGCAGGCGGTGTAATTCGCTATCTGGAGTGTGCGGATGAATTTTTTTTCCATCGTCTAATACATGGTGAAAGTGTTTGTGTATAATTTTTTTTGCCAGGATACCTATGGCAACTTCGGCGTTTTTACTTCTGGTAGCATGTACCTCCTGGTCAAGGGATTTCTCCCAGTCGGAGAGGATGGTTGCATACTGGCTGGAGTTCAGGAAACGAAGCAGTTTCCTGTGTTCTTCTTTACGTTTCACCGCAATATCTTCAAAAAAATAGTTCAATCCTTCCTGCAGTTGAACCGGTAGTCCGGATTTATATGCCTTTGTGTTGAGTAGATAGACATCAAGGTCACGAATCGGTCCGGTTATCTTTCCTATAGAACGAAATTCCTTTTTGAAGCGTGTCAACACCTCGGGGCTGAGGACGTTTTTTATCAAGGCTAACCCGGAACGTGTTCTGCGGAGAGCTACTCTGAAATCATGTAGAAATTCAGTATCTCTGTCAAAAATTACTCCCTCTTCATTGGCACGCATGTTGGCTAAGAGAGAGCGGTAAATACGAGTTGATGCATCAATGCTACTCATTTTCGCATCAAGGGGGACATTATAGGCCGAAGCGTAATCCAGCGGGAAGCGACTGCTGTCTTTTAGTAAAAGATGGAGGGTGTCGGCAGGGCTGTTTAGCTCCTGGCAGTCTAAGTGACGAATAAAATCAACACTCTTTTTGAACTTTCCAGGGTATCCTCGTACCTCAAGTAGTTGTACCGAAGATAGTATCTTTTCACTCTGGTCGCTGGTCGACTGCTGAAGCTTAAGAAACACTACGATTTTCTGTTCCCTATTGAGAATTTGAATTTCGGTGGATTCTACTTCTTCTGTGACAAGTTTTGTCAGAGCGCGGACGTTAAGGGGGGCTTGTAAGGCCCGCTGCAATGGGGACTCGGGGAAGTCCCAGGAATAATGAAATATTTTTTGGCGACTGAGCAGACTTTCTTGGATATTTCCTTTGAAATCCAGCAAATTCCACTGACTATTTTCTCGAATCAGTACACGTTTCTTTCGAAAAAGTCGCCAGTCGAAGGTGTCAAACCAGCTGCGGCTGAATCTTTCCACCGGACCTGTTTGTACTTCAAAGGCATTAAGGAGAGTAGAGGTGAATTCTATAAGGGGAGTGGGTTCGGACAGGATCCAGCTCTGTTGCTGTAATGGCCGCATGGTATTTCCCTTAGAATTTGCTTCTATTTAATTTGTCTTGGTGGCGCGTGGGCTCAATGAGTGGACCTGATTTGGAGGTGTTGGCACGTTGCAATCTGGTCTTGAAGTACGATCGGAATCAAGGATTATTCCGTGCAGATGAAATAACTGCATGGCATAAAAATATATTCTATTTTGTTTTTCGTATCTTGTTTCTTGGATATACTTTGCCTCCACAGGGAGTTTGGGGGGGCGCCTTATGGTAAGACCTCTTCTTACCAAAAAAAGTCATATCCCATGGTAGGAGATCACAGGGTGAGAGTCTTTGTCAAGTGAATTGTGGAGTTGTTGGCTTCTACTTTTTAAAAAATGAATTGCAACTGATTTGAATACCTCCTTTCTTATCTTGATGAAGCGTTGAATAGAGTACGTTTTTCACTACGCACATCTGAAGATATATAGTTGTGGTATCAGTTTGCCTTGTCATTTGATCTTGTTTCAATATGCAAAGAGGGGTGAGGGTGCAGCTTCTTTGTGACAAAGAGAGAGGCTCAGGTACATTGAGCACAGGCCTATCTTCTCAGGAAGTCTATAGGAAACTGCTCGTGAAATCGACAGGGTAGACTTCCCCGTGCCTTCTACAAAATGGAATTTTGATATGTTCAGTGGAGGATTATTTTTAATTTAAATTTGAATTTCCCTGCAATGGTATGAGCAATAGCTTATAATAAACTGTTGATTTAAATTTTTTATTACATTGCTTGGAGGCTCACCTGTGAAAAATAGTATGACTCATTATCAGCTACAATGGCTTGTTGGAGCTCTTTTCTTGTTGGTATTTTCATTGCAAGGAGCAATTTCCTCTGAATTTCCTATGTTTGAAAAAAAATCAGCGACAATAGAGATGATTAGGCAACTACAGGCGGGAGGGTTTGTCTTGTATATGCGGCATGGTCCGACTGATACGTCACGTCCGGATCGTGTGCCCAGAGTAGATTTGGACGATTGTTCTACCCAACGACCGCTTTCCAAAGAGGGAAGGGACATTTCTATTCAGGTAGGTGACGCAATTCGTCAGGCCGCTATTCCAGTTGGTGAAATTCAGTCCAGCCCGATGTGCAGGACTAAAGAAACTGCTGAAGTCGCTTTTGAAAAAGAGTTCATTGTAAATGAGTTTTTGATGTACACCTCCAATCTGACCAGTAAGGAAAAAGTGCCCAGAATAGCCAACACAAACCGCCTTCTCTCTACACCAGTACCTGTAGGAGAGAATCTGGTTCTGGTTGCTCATGCCCCTAATTTGATGGATGTCATGGGCTATTTTCCTAAGCCAGAAGGTGTAGTTGTTATCTTTAAACCTTTAGGAAAGCAGGGCTTTAAGTATATTGCCAGCATAGAACCGCAACAGTGGCAAGAACTTCTGGATGCACTATAGGGGTTCCCATCAATGAGTAACTCGTCATCTTCTTCTTCCCATATCAACAAGCATGGGCAAGGTCTGTCTCCCAGACAGGGGCACACTTTTTTTTGGCTCTTTCTTCTTCCCATATTTTTGATCGCATTATCGTCAGGATTCCTGAATTTCTGGTCGCTAAATACCCTAGGTAAAGAAAATAGTACGCGCCTTGAGTCTGCAGGGCGGGATCTTGTTCTGCTTTCCGAGATATCAGAACTGGAACAACGGATGGTCACAATCAACCAAGAGGCAGCAGAGGGGTTAATGAAAGCTGCAAAGGGTGTCTTGGATGAGGGAGCATTGTATCGTCTTCATTCGGCAATTGTTGATAATCTGGCGGATCTTACTGAGCAGATGAAGCTCCTGGTTGAGAGCTTGAATGCTGTGATGACAAATTCTGAGAGTTCACAGGACCTGATTACAAGCTACGCTCAGTATCGAAACTTTGTTATTATGGCCACAGATATCGCAGCCATTGATCCTCAGCGGGCGAAATATTATATCAATAGGGCACAGCATTTGTTTATGGAAATGCTTAGGCAGCGTCAAAATATTTCTGGTACCCTGATTGATCATGCCAATAGGCAACACAGTGTGAACAAGCAGTCTTACAAAGATGTTGTGAGTCGGGTTATGTTGTGGACTTTTCTGCTCTTAGTCTTGATGCTGCTGGTGGCGATTGCCATGTCAAAGACAATAACTAGCTGGTTAGGTAAGGTTGCTAAATCTTTAACTCTTCTGGCTCAAACTAGGGGGGAGCCCTTGCCCCTCCCTGATATGATCCAGATGCAGCAAAAAGGCGTAGGTGAATTTAAAGAGATGGCTACCGCGACCCTCGCTTTTTATCAGGCGAGACAGGAACGTTCCGAGGTGGAAAATGAACTGAGGACGCACCAGGAGAATCTGGAAGGATTGGTTGCCAGGCGAACAAAAGAACTGCAACGCTATATTACTGCTATTGACGATCTCGGGATTGGCCTGTGTGTTATTGATTCGGATTGTCGTATCCATGACAGGAATACAACACTGATCGACTGGTTTGGAGATCGGAGTGACCAGTCATGCTATCGCGCAGTTATGGAGCAGGAAAGCCAATGTTCTTTTTGTAAGTTAGCAGAAGTTCTTGAGCAAAAGAAAACAAAACATTACCAGATCAAGCGCCTTAATGGCCGTGTTTTTGAAACTGTGGCAACACCTATTGATAATAGTGACGGCACAACATCCTGTATGGTGATTGTCCGTGATATCACTGAACAAGAAGAACTTCAGATGCAACGACTGGAAACAAGTCGTCAGATGGAGGAACTCAAAAAGCTGATAAGTCTGAAAACCATGGCTGGGGCTATTGCCCATCGGTTTAATAATGCCATGACAGCAGTACTGGGGAATTTGGATATGCTGAACGCTACCCTGCGGAAGGGGTCGGATGAGCAGGAGATGGCTTCGGAGGCAGGACAAGCAGCAAGAGGTGCTTCGCAGATTGGCTCTAGGATGCTGAACTATGTGGGGCAGCATTCCTCAAACCTAGAAAAGCACTTTCTCCCTGATTTAGTCAAAGAATGTTTACTCCCTATTAAAGCACAGCTTCCTTCTTCGATTTCACTACAGTTCATCCCCTCGGATCAACTGCTCGACTGCTCTATTGACCAAGAACAGATGAAAGAAGTTATAAAGAACATACTCGATAATGCTATTGAATCCATGGATGATAATTCAGGGACAATTCAGGTGTCATGTGGCACTGATTTTTTCACAGCAGAGTCTTTCCCTATCGTTTTTCGGAATGATGAGGTAAGGGATGGTCAATATGTGTTTTGCCAAATCCAGGATAGCGGCCATGGGATAAGGCCTGAGAATATATCACGTATTTTTGAACCTTTTTATAGCACCAGGTTTGTCGGAAGAGGACTTGGGCTTGCCTTGACTGTAGGATTCATGCAAACCCACCATGGTGCTATTATGGTGGAGAGCACTGTTGGAAAAGGGACAACTGTCAGGGTGCTGTTGCCATCAATAGCATCGTCTCGATAAACGATCTCCTCTTCTAGTGACACCTGATATAAAGCGACAGGATTTTTAGGAAATATTTACTTGTAGACGGTGAGGAAATGGTTGTCGATTGTGGTAAGGAAATTGAGGGAGAAGTCTTTTTGAAAAAGTGACACAAAGGGGAGAGGTCAGCTCCGGTGAAACGATTGTGTTAAAAAAGCCTTATCAAATCTAGTTAATAAGAGCTGTTATCCCTGACTTTTGTCACTGAATTGAAGCACCAACTCCTGAAAATTTTCCGGGGAGGAAAGGCAGGCCTGCCCCTCACGGCATTGTCTTAACAAAAAGCAGAAATCGAGAAACTCATTCATCAAACGGGTTTTCGCTTTATTCTTATGTTGAATAACATAGAGTTGTCGCCTCATGTCAACTCCTTCAAGGTGAATTTGCTGTAACCAGCCATGATTCATTGCCCGACATACGGTGAGGCTTGAAAGACAGCCGATACCTGCCCCTGCTTCAACCGCTTTTTTGATGGCCTCAGTATGGCCCAGCTCCATTACCACATTCAAGTCGGTTACATGTTTACCAAGCTTGCCTTTAAATGCTTGGGCAGTACCTGATCCCGCTTCACGCATCACCCATCTATAGTTTTTCAGATCGGTGCTGACTTCACACACCTTCTCTGTTTCTTTATCTTCTGTTGTACTGCTGATTAGAACAAGTTCGTCCTGAAACCAAGATGTCACATTGATCTGTTCGTGATTCACCTCACCTTCTACAAAACCAAGGTCAACAGCTCGTTCAAGAATGAGTCTCTCAGCTTCCCTGGTATTACATACCAGCATGTTGAAGTGCACATCGGGATGCATACTTTTAAAGGCTGTGATCAGATAGGGTAAGACATAGTTGCCAATGGTGGAACTGGCCACGAGCTGCAAAGAGCCAGCAAATTTTCCGTCCTTTTCGTTCATCAGGCTATCCAGATCTTCCAGCTGATCTAGGATGTTCCGACTAAGAGGGAGGAAATACCGTCCCCTGTCGTTTAATGCAAGACTTCTACCCGAACGATCGAACAGACTTCCTCCCAGTTGAATTTCCATTTCATTTAAGGCCAGACTGACTGCTGACTGGGTAATATAAAGAATTTTGGCGGCTTTTGTTACCTGGCCACTTTCTACAACTGCATTAAAGATTTCAAGTTGACGTATTGTTACAGGCATGGCAGCTCCGTTAAAAGATGGTGAGGTCTAAGGGTAGTTACAAACCGTCCTAACATTAATTTAATCAAACATAAACATGATAATTATAAATTTTACTTATCTGATAGGGTTTAGTACTTATTGTGATAGAAACTGAAATCATCTGAATGGAAGTTCTGTCAGACTGAGAAAAGGCACTGGTTTACGACAGGCGTAAATCAAGAGTAAGTGGAACTATTCAGCAGCACTTCAACTACGTTCATTTTAGCCTCCTCGAATAGCATTAGTATGCTTCGGAGTCCAAAATAAACGAATTTGAAAACCGGAGTCTGCGCTTACCCGGAGTCTTCGCTTACCCGGAGTCTGCGCTTACCTGCTAAACAGTCATACCCCAAGAGTACTTCCTGCGGGGTGCGTTCAGAGTTAAGGGGAATTAGTTGCCCTCGCTGAATAGTTAGGAGTAAATAATGTCGAAACAATCCGAATTGTCATGTTGGAACATAATTGATTGCAATTGGGAATCTTCCTGTTGTTCAAGGGGAAATACGGAAAAAGCATGCTGGGAATATGTTGAGACAGAGGCGGAGTGCTTATTTCACATATGTGCAGATTGTCTGGTTTATTTGGCAAAGCATAAGAATTCCATTCTCAGTGATAAAGAATTCTGCTCCATCCTTGCTCAGCGAAAAGCGAGAGGAATACGACAACATGAGTGTCATCTTGCCCATGCACTTCGTTGAGCATAAAAGGTAAATGA
>CAZDJE010000031.1:0-26563 GCA_964505715.1 uncultured Desulfocapsa sp.
TGCCCAGTATTCCGGTAAGTGGCAAAAGTACCGCCGGAAAAACAAGCATATTAAAGTGACTTATAAAATGACCGTAACAGGTAACAGTCAGGATGGAACGTTCTCGTGGGGAAATTGACATGGCGCGACTCTACAATGAATATTGTTTATTGTTGATGGATCCGTTAAAACTCTTCATCTTCTTCGTTGCTACGAAACTTAAATCATTACGACGTACTCTAGTACGCCGAAATAATTAAAATTCCTTGCGCCTCGACTATGAAGCTTTTAACAAATCCATCCTTATTTTGGACTTTTTACGAGTTCATCATTGCTGTTTATTGTGAAGCAGACCTGCGACCCGGTCAAGTATCAAATTTGCGGTTTCTTCTTTACTGGTTAGCGGCAGATCTGTAAAACCTTTGTTATCGAGCAGGGTCACTTGATTTGTATCACTTTCAAAACCAGTATTTGTAGCACTGATATCATTAATTGCTATCAAATCTAAGTTCTTCTTTTGCAGCTTACTTTCACCTGCGGCTCGGTGATCACGGCTTTCTGCAGCAAAACCTACCAGAAGATAGTTGTGCTCCGCCTTCTGGTTTCCTAACTGTGCCAGGATATCAGTGGTCTGCTTCAGTTTTAAAACAAACTCTGCACTTTCCTTTTTCACCTTTTCAATTTCCACGGTATCAGGGCTGAAATCACTCACCGCAGCGGATTTAATAATAACTGTAGCATCCGCATACTCGTCCATCACGGCTCGATGCATCTCAGATGCAGTCGTTATATCAATTCGTTTTACACCATGGGGTGTTGCCAGGGCAGTTGGGCCGCTTACAAGAATAACATCTGCACCACGTTGTCTTGCAGCGGATGCAAGGGCATAGCCCATTTTGCCGGAAGATCTGTTACTCAGGAACCTTGCTGGATCAAGAGGTTCACGAGTGGGCCCTGCAGTGATCAAAAACCTTTCTCCCTTGAAATCCTGTGGAACCAGTGCTGCAATCAGTTGTTCCCTTGCATTTTCCCAGTCTGGAAGACGTCCTGGGCCTTCGGTCTTGCAGGCCATTTTTCCTGTTTCAGGCTCTATTATTCCATACCCGAAACTTTTAAGACTCTTGAGGTTCTTCTCTGTTACAGGATTTAACAGCATATGGCTGTTCATGGCAGGAGCAATCAAAACCGGACAGGTGGCCGCAAGCAGCGTGGTTGACAGAAGATCATCGGCGAGCCCATGAGCAAATTTTGCAATACTATTTGCCGTAGCCGGAGCAATGCAGAGCAGATCTGCCTCCTGCCCCAGCTCTATATGTGAAATTGAATGAGCCTCTTCAGCCGCAAACATATCTGTGAGAACAGCGTTCCCGGAAAGGGCTGCATAGGTTAGAGGAGCAACAAAACGACAGGCAGACTGGGTCATAATTACTCTGACATCGGCTCCTTCCTTAGCAAGTCCGCTCACCCAGCCTGCGACCTTAAAGGCAGCAATGGAACCGGTCACACCAATGACTATTTTTTTTCCAAAAAAAACGCTTTGCATATAATCAACTTCCCTTAACAGTAAAACTAAAAAAGCATATTCTGCCCGTGGCAGAACATGCTTTTAGAGGGATCAACTGCTTCGTATCTTTTTTAATCTCTACTGCCACCAAAGAAACGAAGAAGCATAAGAAAAAGATTTATAAAATCAAGATAGAGGGCAAGGGCTCCCATTATAGCACCCTTTTGAATGGCATCCTGCCCCTGTTCCATAATACCCTGTTCACCCATATTCTTTATCTTCTGAACATCATAGGCGGTAAGACCAACAAACACGAAAACACCTATAAGAGAAATTGCCCAATAAAGAGACGAACTCTTGAGAAAAATATTCACAACCGAAGCAATAATAATCCCGATAAGCCCCATAAATAGAAAGGAGCCCATTCCGGAAAGATCACGTTTTGTCACCAGTCCATACACTGCCATGGAACCAAACATTCCTGCAGTAATAAAGAAGGTTCCAGCGATTGAAGAGCCAGTATAGGCAAGAAAGACCATGGATAGCGTCAGGCCATTGAGAGCTGCGTATCCAAGAAACAATCCGGTGGCCGTTCCTGCCTGAATTTTACTTATACGAGCAGAGAGAAAAAAGACGAGTCCAAGTTCTGCAAAAATACAGATCATAAAAAACGGACTGCCAACAAGCTGTGCCGCAATACCGCTATAGGCCATATACCAGGCGATAACCCCAGTCAGCCCAAGCCCCATTGCCATCCAGTTAAAAACTTTTGCCAGAAAAATGGTAGACGCGTCCTGCTTTGCCTGACTAAGCGTTACCTGATTACTCACATGTTCCATCGAAAAACTCCTGTTTTTGTTTACGCAATAGTACAAATACACTACATATCCTGTATGATATAACCATTATAAACCAGCATGCAAGCAAAAGCGGTACCAGATAAGGAAAAGCAACTATGAAAATTGCAATCAGCGGGAAAGGCGGCGTAGGCAAAACCACCATCATGGCATTACTAGCCGAAGAATTTAAACAGGCCGGAAAAGATGTTCTGGTCATTGATGCCGATCCCAGCCCTCATATGGCTGAAACTCTGGGGGTTAAGCACCCTGAAGAGATTCGCCCCATCGCGGATATGACAAAACTTCTTATTGAACGGTCCGGGAAAAGCGAAGGTTCTCCCATGTATAATATGAACCCTGAAGTGAACGATCTACTCGTTGACTTTATGGTCAATCATAATGGAATGAAACTGATGGTACTTGGTGCCATCCAGACCGGAGATAAGGGCTGTGCCTGTCCCGAAAACAATGTTTTAAGACGCATGCTAACAAAGCTCCTCCTTTCAAAGGACCAGGTTGTATTGCTCGATATGGAAGCGGGAGTTGAGCACCTTGGACGAGGGACCATCGCAGGTATTGATCATCTCCTGGTCGTTGTTATTCCTTCAAAGTCCTCTATCCGAACAGCGCTTAAGGTCAAGAAACTAGCAGAAGATGTGAAAATTCCAAAAATCAATTTTATAGGAAACTTGGTGAGTGATGAAGAGGATAAACGTTTTCTGGAAGAAGGGCTAGCAGAGCACCCCATCGCATTTTTTCCCAATTCACAGGCAATTCGAAGGGCTGAACGACAGGAAATCCCACTGAACACTCTTGATAGCGCAGCAGGCAATGCACCGCTTGAATTAATGAAGGCAATTATAGAATAATAAAATCTAGACGGCACCGCGACCATCAAAAACACGTTTGATGGTCTTAAAGATTATCTTGATATCTGTCCATAACGAATAATTCAGGATATACCAGTCATCCATTCCGACCCGTTCATCGTAACTACTAGAGTCTGAACGTCGTTCAACCTGCCACGGCCCGGTGATTCCAGGTTTCATCGAGCAGTAACGTCCAGCACTTTCCTTGTAGAAATTGGTCAGTTCTTTATCCACTATGGGACGGGCACCAACCACACTCATCTCACCCTTTAGTACATTAAAAAACTGTGGCAACTCATCGAGACTGGTTTTACGCAGGAACTTACCGAGTTTTGTAACCCGTGGATCATTCTGCAGTTTAAAACTTGTATCCCACTCCCTACGCAGTTTCGAATTTTTACTCAACAACTGCTCCAGCTTCACATCTGCGTTCTCAACCATTGATCGAAACTTCAAGCAGTCAAATTCTTTACCTGCCGAAGTAATCCTGCGATGCCTATAGAATACAGGGCCGCCATCCTGGAACTTCACAAGCCATGCAATCACAAAGAGCAGCGGTGCCAGACAGGTGAGTATGATCCCTGAGAAGATAACATCAAAGCTTCGTTTCCATTCGGTATTGGGATTGAAATTGAGTATCAGCAGACTGCCAAGAGACTGCATCTCTGCATGGTGCAGGCCATACACGTAGAGATCTGGAACCAAGTATATTCTGGCTCCAAGGGAACGGCACTCGCGAAGAATTTTAAATATTTTCTTTTCTGCACGCATGGGAAGTGCGATATACACATAATCGATATCATTACTTTCCAGATATCCGGGAAGTGTTGCGATATCGCCAAGAATGGTTTTTCCCATATCCTTAAGCTCCTCACTCTCCTCTACCTTATCATCAAAAAAACCGATAACTTCGATTCCAGCCCATGGAATCGTTTCAAGTTCCTTTGCGAGCGAGACTCCAAGATCACCGGCACCGGCCACAACGGCATGCCGGACATTCTTGCCCTGGGAGCGAAAATGGTGCAACATCTTCCTCGCCGTCACATGCATGATAAAAAGCAGAAGAGGAGTGGAAAGAGACCAGATCAGAAAAACGACCCGGGAATAGGCGTGTGAAATTTTAAAGACAAAGAAATAAAAGAGGATAAGACCAATCACTGTTCCCCAGGCTCGAAGAATAACAAGAAATTCTTGAAAAAACTTCCATCCACGCCAGGAACGATACAGCTGAAAAGATTGGAAAGTTACCAGACAGAGAACTGTGGTGAGAATCGCAAACCTAGTGTAATAGGGGGTCCATGGTACTCTGTACCAAAACAATAGGATCCACAAATAGCCGATGACAACTATGCAGTCTATGACGTGCAGCAGCCTGGCCATTATGGAACTCTGTTCCCTGAGATTTGTGGAAAGCATATTCATATTAAATTACTTGATTACCACTCAAGTTCAGCTTCGTCGTTTTTTGGTGTAGGAACTCGCCCCTGTGAGTACCTGTACCCTTTGTTCGGTGAACAAATGTGTTGCTAAACCAGTAAAATCGCTCGCAGGGGCGAGCTCCTACAAGTTCCATTGTGCAATTACCTGACTTTCCGGGGTATCCAAATCTAATTAAAACAATACATAATCATCTGTTAAATTAATATCTTACTCTCTTACTCCACCAGTTTCGGTTCATACTAAGACGTGGAACCAGCCACTGAGGCAGGACATCATACTTGCTCCCTAATTTATAGCCAATAAATTTTGTCAGATTACGACAAAAAAACAGTGGTAGAAGGTGTATCTTTTTCTGATTTATAATCATTGAGAGTTCATATTTGATATATTTAAGTCCCTCACCTTCTGCCCTGCCAAAGGTTTCAGGAAGCCACTTTTCACTTTTATGAAGCACACCAATATCAAAGGATCGGCGAAAATCCTGAGCAAGTGTGTAGTTATGGGAGTGAAAGACAGTTGCTTCTGCCACATAGGCGATTTTAGAGTTCTTCTGCAATATCTTCCCGGCAGTACAGGTGTCTTCCCCAAAAATCAGACTATCGGGGAAAAAACCGACTTCCTCCAAGGAGGATCTGCGATAAACAGCGCAGGAATTGGAAACAAATGCTGTCTTCAGCCCAAGAGTTACCCGATCTGAAAACTCACGAATAACGGATTTATCCGGGTAATTAAAGTTTCGAAGTGCTGTAGCTGCCAAAGTAGCACCGGAGTTTGGCAACTGCCGGCCATAACTTATAGCAATGGAATGATCGCTTAGAAATGGTTCTATAAGATGCTCGATCAGATGATCATCCACCGGAAGAGCATCCTGAGTGAGAAAGAGAAGCAGTTCACCTTTTGCACGTTTTGCGCCCTGGCTCCTGGTCGCGCCATGATCAAATTCCTGCCTCGAAATAGAAATAAGCTCTGCTCCAAATTCCTTTGCAACAGGTCCTGTTTCATCATCGGAACTGGAATCGATAATCAGCAGTTCAGTAATCGGGACAGTCTGGCTGGAGAGTCGCTCAAGCAGTTGGCGAAAGACCTTACCGCCATTCAGAGTCGGGATAATAACAGATATGGTGGCTCCACTTGTGCTCACTTCTTATTATCCCTTTCTTAAAGACGAAAAGCCTTCACCAGAACATACTTGAACAGTGCAAATAGTATATATGGCGATGGATGTTTTTTATATAATAAGAGTTCACTTTTTGAGGCAATTACCCGAAGTTCACTCGACATCTTTTTTCTTTCACCCTGCCAGCCGCGACAATGGTACGCCTCAAGGAGTGGGTGATACAAAACTTTGTGACCTTGCTTTCGCAGACGAATACTTAATTCTATATCCTCTTTATACAGGAAAAAGTCAGGGTCAAATAGGGGCCCCGGCATCCCCTTCAGGGCAGTTGCTCTACAAAAAAGCAGCGCCCCACAGAGCGCTTCCATTTCTTCGGCTGTATCGTACTGGCCGTTATCGACTTCCCCCTGTCCTCGATCAACCCAGCGTCCATAAAATAATCTTTTAATACCAGTGGAATCAATTCTACCACTGGGTTTATCATGTGCAAGATCATACCCGAGCAGCTTTCCAGAAAGCATAGCGATGCCAGTATCAGCTGCGCAAATTTCTAGCGCTTTAGAGAGAAAATCTGGAGTTAAAAAAAGATCAGGATTTACAAATACCACATAATCAATATCCGAAGCAAGGGCGTCATATCCCAGGTTATTAGCTTTTGAAAAACCTCTATTTTCGGTGCATATCAACTGAAATGAGTATCTGTCCTTTAGATCATTCAGATATGTTGTATCGGAGGAACCACTATCAACCAGGATAATTTGTGTAAAAGGATATTCCTGGCTCTCAAGATCCCGTACACAACGCTCAAGAGTTGACTCGGAATTATGAGAAACAACGATGGCAGCCACTTTAGGCAACATAGAGACAAAGACTCAGAGAAATAGACGCATGTACAGCGAAAAGAGCATATTCCCTTTTCCATGTTGATTGCGTCTTCGCATAATAGAGAGGATAACTTCTCTCTCGGCACTACACATCAAGGCCGCAAATTCCGAGTTATCAAGAGTTGATAATTCCAGATTGGTCTTTCTTTTTGCAAGCATCACAGGCATTATCTTCAAGAATCCCAGGAGCCCTTTCAAATACGCTACAAGCTGAAATTTCTTTATGACAAAACAGAGCCAGAAGAATTGATATACGCAGATAGCGGGAGTAAATCGCAATAACAGGGACAGGGGATAGTTCTTTACCAGTATACAAAGGTTATTTCTGGTGGATAAACGTACCGTGAAAGCATTAATCTTGGATCCGGTTGTTGCGCTGCCAATATGGTATACCCTTGCCTCAGGGACATACCAGCATTTGCTGCCGCGACTGTTCGCTCGAAGGTTGAGATCAACATCTTCGAGATAAGCAAAGAAATCCTCATCAAAAGCGCCCTGATCATTAAAAAACTCACGACGATACAGGGCAGCACCGGCACAGGCTCCAAATACCTGTCTGGCATTACTGTAATGATCGCTGTCAGCCTCCATGGTGCCGAGTCGATAGCCAACTCCACCTCGCATAAACGCATCGCCTGCACCATCAAGAAGAGTGCGATCATGATAATTCAGCATCTTTGCAGCAAAAAAGTCATACTCACCTTTTTCCTGCGCTGCAGCCACAAGGAGTTCAAGACACTGCTTATCAAGCTCTGTATCATTATTCAACAGAAAGACAAGGGGAGCAGAACCCGCTGCTATCCCAGCATTCACAGCCTCACTAAAGCCACGATTTTCAGCCCAGAAAACGCCCTTTACCCATGGATACTCGTCTGAAAGCAGCTCAACGGAACCATCCGTTGAGCCATTATCAACGACAATTACCTTAAAGTCGGTACAGCTCTGCTGCTGTATAGAATCGAGACAGTTTCGTAGAAACAGCTTGCCGTTAAAATTTGGAATAACAATGTCTATCCGCATGGGAAGTAATCAGCTCTATTCCGTTTTTCCGGAAAATTTGCCTATAATTCTACGCACAAAATAGATCGGTTTTTTCTGCGATTCGTGATAGGTCCGCACCACAAGCTCAGCAAGTAGGCCCATGGTAATAAACTGGACACCCATAAAAATAAGTAGAACCGCTAGGAGTAAAAGAGGTCTGTCTGAGAGGCCATCTCCAGTGAAAAAACGCTGCAAGGTCATAATAAAAGCGATCAGAAAGCCAAGGCCGGCGGAAAGCACTCCCACGGTACCAAAAACGTGGAGAGGCCTGGTGGCATAGCTTAATAGAAACTTAACGGTCATTAGATCAAGAACAACGCGGATGGTACGGGAAATGCCATATTTGGAAGTACCAAATCGACGGGCCCTGTGATTTACCTTTACCTCTGTAAAGTCGATTCCCATGCCACTGGCAATGGCAGGAATAAAACGGTGCATCTCGCCATACAGATTGATATTTTCAGTAACCTCACGCCGAAAGGCCTTGAGAGTACAACCATAGTCATGAAGACTGACCCCTGTAATCCAGGAGATCAATCGATTCGCCATCATGGATGGTAATTTTCTGGAGATAAATGGATCCTGACGGTCATAACGCCAGCCAGTAACAACATCATAGCCATTGTTCAGCTTAGCGACCATATCAGGGATATCATGGGGATCATTCTGTAAATCTCCATCCATCGTAATAATAATATCTCCAGTGGCGTGATCAAAACCGGCGGACATGGCTGCAGTCTGACCAAAATTTCGTCTGAGAGCAACAACTAAAACTTTCTCGTCCTCCTGACTCAACTTTTCGAGCACTGCAACAGAAGTATCGGAGGAGCCATCATCAATAAAGATCATCTCATATTGATAACTGGTAACGTCCAGAACTTCTTTTATTTCTGCGTAAAGAAGAGGAATATTTTCTTCCTCGTTATATATAGGAATTACTAATGAAAGATCCAATTTCATGCTCCATGTTCCTTCTTAAGAAAAGTTATCTCGGAATAGTGCTGACGCGTTTTGACACTATACTCCTAATCGGGGAAAAACTAAACCTGGAAAAGCCATTTTCAAGCCGAGCGCAGGGCCTGAACAGGATCCATCCGGGCAGCCATTATGGCAGGATAGACTCCGGAGCAGACACCGACAAACACCGAAGTGAGTAAAGGAAGTATTATCGTCACAGGACTCACCGCCACACTCCAACCTGCAAACTGTACGATGATAAAAGAAGAAGCAAAACCAACAACAATCCCCGCCACACCTCCAACGGTTGTCAGTAGCAACGATTCGGCCATAAACTGTGCCACAATGTCACGACGTGTTGCCCCGACTGCACGACGAATACCAATTTCCCTGGTACGCTCTGCAATCACTGCCAACAGGACATTCATAATTCCGATTCCTCCTACAATTAGAGAAATTCCGCCAATGGCTGTAAGAATAAAATTAAAAACCTTTTGGGTTTCTTTGGCCTGATACATGAGTTGCCAGGGAACAATCATCTGGTAATCCCGAACGTTGTTGTGGGAAAGTTCCAGTGTTCTCTGGATCAAAGGTACTATTTTTTCAGCTGCCCGTTGAGAGTACATTTTTACAATGATCTCATCGAGCTTCCAGTTCCCTTTATTCGTATCGGTATTCTCAAGATACTGATGTGTTCCAAAGGGAAGAAAGATCATCTGATTCATTTCACGACCAAGGGCAGCCCCTTTTTTGTCTTTCCCCTTCCCTGCAGCGTTGTTTTTCACAATACCTGTTATTAAAAAGAGCTGATCTCCTATCCGCAGTCGTTCCCCGACAGCAGCATGGGAACCAAGCCCCCTTGCCACTCCTTCACCCAGCAGACAAACCATCTTTTGTTGTTTTTCGTCACTTTCAAGTAGCATCCGACCACGCCACATCTCAAGCCCCTGTATGGAAAGATACGAGTTGGATACAGCAACAACCTGTGGTGTAAAACCTGGACTCATCCCTGTAACATCCAACTGCAGTTCTTTCAGCCATGCAATATCCACTACAGCATCTGAGCTTGCTCGCAAAAGAGCAACATCAGCAAGTCGCAGTCCCGCTGACAATTCGGTTCCAGTCACCGAATCCATTGCATCCAGAACCTGAACAGGGCGCACTATAATATTATCAAGCCCAAGCTGACGAATTCCAGCAAGGACCTCACGCTTTGCACCTTCACCGATGGCAAGCGTTGCAAAAACAGCCGCCACCCCACAGATGATCCCAAGAACACTTAAAAAAGATCGTAGTCTATGCCGAAGCAGGGAGCCGGATGCAATATCATACAGACCATAGAGATACGCTCTATTCACGAAATGACTCACTTTTCTTCCCCCAGTTGCCCATCTTTCATTGTCAGGTGTCTTGTTGCAATACTTGCAACATCATGGTCATGGGTGACAAGAAGTATGGTGGCACCCTTATCATGAAGGCGCGAAAAAAGAGTCAGTATCTCACGGCTGGTACCTGAATCAAGATTTCCAGTAGGTTCATCTGCAAGAAGAAGCTTCGGTGTACAAACAACAGCACGGGCTATGGCAACCCGTTGCCTTTCTCCACCTGAAAGAGCAGAAGGTCTATGACTGAGACGATGACTTAAACCAACATCATCTATGGCACCTATCACCAGCGGTTTCCATTGATCAGGAGTGAGCTTTGAATAAAGAAAAGGCAGGGCAACATTTTCAAAAACAGTCGCATAGGGAAGAAGGTTGAAGTCCTGAAAAACAAAGCCTATATAGTTTTGGCGCAACCCGGCCAGTTCCTCGTCTGATAACCGGCTGACATCGCTGCCATCGAGCAGATATTCTCCAGCATCAGGCTTGTCAAGACAACCGCAAATATGAAGCAAGGTAGATTTCCCCGATCCTGAGGCCCCTGTTATGGCGGCAAACTCACCGGGGTAAAGGGAGAAGTTCACACTGCGCAGCACCGAAACATCCCCCTCTTCAAGGGGATATATTTTTGAGACTGCTGTTAATCTGGCAAGGGGTTGAGCATGCATTTACAGCTCCTTAGTGAGGAGATACCAGACTTAAGCGGTCACCCTGTTGCAGCCCAGCAACAACTTCAACCTGCATTTCATTTTCACGTCCAAGTGTCAAGAGGACCTTTTCGGAGCTGGTTCCAAATGTTGGTTGGCGGTAGCAAAATGGCTTTCCTTTATGATCATGAAAGACAGCCTGAACCGGAATCAAAAGAACATTTTTGATGGCTTCAGCCTGAATAAGAACGCGGGCCGTCATTCCAGGTCGAAGGCGAATATCTTTGCCACTGACCGCAAGTATCACCTGAAAATATTTCCCACTCCGGCTCCCCCTCGTGTTGCCCGTGGCTAATGCACCCACAAATTGCACCTCGGCCTGAAACCTGAGACTCGGATAGGCATCAATTAAAACCGATGCTTTCTGTCCCAGTTCGACCTTATGTAAATCCACCTCACGAACCGTAGTTCTCACAATAAGATTTGAGATATCAGGAAGGTAGAGAATTGACTGGTTCATAAGGACAGTATCACCCTCTCGGGGTTTACGCTTCTGTCCATCTCTAAAGGCTTCAGACAAAATGGCAATCCCCTGAAAAGGTGCCTTGATTTCTGTATTCCCAAGCTCAACACGTGCAAGAGCAAGAGATTCCGCAGCTGTTGCCAGCTTTGCTTTCATCTGGTTCAGATCGGCAATCACATTAGCTATCTTATAAACTGCTGCTTTTTTACTTTGCGCCAGAATTAGGATACTGTTTTCAACCTTAGCTTTTGCTGATTCTTCGGTGGAAGGCAGCACATAATCCCTGTAGCTTGCTAAACGGTGCTCTGAAGCCTTTAATTTTTCACCATAGGTCCGCGCGTTTTCTTTTGCTCGTTCAAGCTCTGCCGGATTATTGAAGCCCTCGTTTTCAAGCTTCAGCAGTTCTTTATAAAAGGAAGCGTAACGTTCATACTCTGCCTTTGCTTTTCCCATTTCTTCTGCATACTGGGCTAGCTGTAAAGGCCCGTCACCCTTTATCAGCCGTTCAAGATCAAGGCGTGCAACCTTCAGATCATACTCTCTTCCAGCAATATTTTGACTTATCTGATTCTTTTCCAAGGAAACCATCTGCTCAGACGCCTGCACCGCAGCATCAAGGCTCTCAACCTTTCCCTGGAGCCGATGTACCTCTTTTTCGAACGGAGAAGGATCAAGCCGTACTAAAACATCTCCTTTATCAACCCAGCTGCCATCCCGGACAAGAGAAATTATCTTTCCCTTATTCCCACGAATTGCAGAGGAAACCATATGTGATTTTTCCGAATCGAGAACACCAACCGTATGAATGGAGACCTCAAGATTTCCCTTCTGCACAACGGTGCTGAGCAGTTCACCATCGGCTGTTGATTGTGCCTCCTGCCGGGGACCGACAAACACCCAAGCAAGCACAATCAAGCACAAAGAGATCAGAGCTATAATTTTGATTTTTTTATTCATTGGTAACCAGTGTCCCAAGCGCTGCCCGCAATCTATATTGGCCGACAATATAGCCGATTTTACTGCTTAACAGATCAGCCCTGGCCTGCAGCAATTCAGTTTCAGATTCAATAAAATCAAAGTTCCCTCCCATACCATGGGAAAATTTAATCTCAGAGAGTCTTCTTTTACCAGTGGCCTGAACAATCTGCTCCCGACGCAATTGAATATTCTGAGCTTGATTGATAAGAGCATCCAGATTATTTTTAACTTCCGTTCTGATACTATCTCGTTGGTTTTCCTGCTGCAATTTTACCCGACGAACAGTGAGGAGACTCTGCTGAAAAGACGCCTTTTCAGAACTCCTTGCGATATCGGTATCACTGGTAAAACCAATACTCCAATAGTCACCATAGTAAGACTCCGTCGCATCAAGACCTTCAAGAAAGGTGTTTTTTCTGTAACTTGCAACAAATTGCAGATCCGGCAGAATCTTCTGCTCAGCCACTCTTGATTTTCTTCTGGCCTCTAACAAATCAGCAGTAGTTTGTTCAATTTCCAAACGATTCTCAAAAGCAATGCGGGTGGCTTCCTGCTCTGTGACCTCAGTTTCCACATAGGAGAGAGGAATATCAAGTTTCAATGATGCTTCTATTGAAAAAGAGAGGAGGACTTTTAAACGATTCAATGCTCCCCTAAACTTCTTCTTTGAGTCAGCCAACTGACTCTGAACATCTTTTTGACGAATCTGGGCACGGTAGGTATCAATCCGACTGCCAAGGCCTGTAGTTTCCAATAGTTGAATCGTTACAACATGTTTCTGTAAACGCTGGTTCTGCGTACTGTAAAGTTCAACCAGTGTCTGCTGTCTTAGAATTTCATAGGTAAGACTAACGGTTTCCAGAATTTTTTCAACTTCAGCCAGGTATGCATTGCGGATGCTTGTTTCCAGTGTAAAATCTGCCGAGTAAACTGCATCAAAATTATAATCTTTCCCAAATCCACGAAAAAGAGGAATAGATAAAGAGACACCTACCCCCGACGACACTCCATCCTCGTTCACATAGGCAACGGAAGGCAGGAGGGACGCTTCAATACCACTACTGCTTCTTTTTGATATCTTTCCGGATATTCCGCTTGCCTGATCCGTTGAATTATCACTTTTAGAAAGCCCGAGGTTGGCAACAGGACGCACTTTCCAATCAAACTCAGACTCTGCACTCTGTAAAGAGTAACGGTTTCCCTGAACCAGTAATGCATTCTGAAGAAGATATCTGTTTGCATATCGTGCTCGTTCTATTACCTGGTTGAGACTCAGGACAAGATCTGTCTTTTCGGTACCATCTCCAGTTCCGTTTTCTGCATATGATACCTTGAAAAAGAGCAGTAGAAGAATAAGAGGCAAAAGTTTTGGAGAATACCCAGGAGCTCTCACTTGTAACAATCCTTTTTTTCTGAAGAATCGTCGCATTCAGCAGCAGATTTTGCGGATATTACGGGGTAAAGCAGTCCTCCGATTCCAGCATCGACAAAGGACTTGACCCTCATTAACAGTGCCGTAGACAGGGCTAACGCGCCACTGTAGCCAGAGAGTTCAAAGATAAAAACAAAGGCAAACTCCATCAGGCCTATACCACCAATGGATATGGGCAGATTCATGATAAACATAATAAGTGGGACTGCCACCAACAGCTCTGTAAACTGAACCTCAGCGCTGAAGGCGAGTGCTGTAACGTATACATTCAAAACAGCAAGAAAGTAGAAGAGAAAGGTATTTAACAGGGCTATCAGCAGAGCACTTTTATCATCCCGGTATTCCACGACAGCACCGTGTATGCTATCAAGTTTGCCAAGTATTTTATCGAGCAAGCCTGAACGATTACTCAGAAGTTTTGTGATAAAGCGATAGGGTCTCTCATCGACTATCATCCAGATCAGAGCAATACTTGCAGCCACAGCAAACAGTAGACTGACACTCATCCAGACAACGGACAGAAGCTGCCTCTGCATAAGCAGGGCAACAATGGTAAGAAGAAAAAGAATGACCATGCCAGAGAAACGTTCAATAAACACGGACGCCGCTGCCTCTGCACGTTTACCTGTCATCTTGCCAAGTTCATGTATGCGGATCAGGTCTCCCCCCATACTGGTGGGAAGAAACAGACTAAAGAAAATACCAATCATGTAGAGAGCCCATGACCTGAAAAAAGTGACGGCAACATTCCTTGAACGAAGCAGGAGATACCATTTATAGGCGCTTGATAAATTTAGAAGCAGGGAAACAACAAAGGAGAGCAGAAGAAGAGGTATACTGACAGAACGGACTAAAACAAAAAGATCAGCACGCTTTTCAGTATCAAAAAGACCTACTTTTTCCAACACATACAGCAGCAGAATCGCTGTAATCAGAACACGTAAAAGATAACTTATTCGTTTCATTCTCATTTCAAAGGAAGATTCAGTTGTGCTGCAAAGCAGTTGGCAATAAACCCAAAAAAGCAAGAAGCAGCATTAGCTGTCTCCTTGCTTTATCTTTGTACTCTGTATCTGGATTTCTATCAAAGCATTGATTCCAGGCAACGAAGAACCAAACAAATCCAATAGGATTACGGAAACTACCTGCTAAGTGTCAGATCCCAGCCCGTATTGGCATTCATATGAATAACATCAAAATTATCAGAAGCAAAAGAACCGCTATAGAGAGAACCGTGATCCGTATGTAACTGCAGCTGATAACCGTTTAGTCTCCAGCTACCACCGCCGACCAGATGCTGCCCGTTGCTCACATTCAGATCATAACCTAAGGATCCGCCCTGATAGAGATGATAGGTCCCAGTATATGTCAGTCCGCTGCCAGGCTGATGTCCTGCTGCGCTCCAGGCCGCGACTAACTGATCCATAGTAGGTGGAACAACAGGAGCTGGAGTATCATTATCACTGCTGCCACCACCACCTGCAGCAATTGCCACTCCTGCCAGCACTGCAGCACCAACACCAAGACCAATCCACATTCCGGTGGAAATTGATGATTCTTCATCATCCTCTGAAGCCTTTACAGAATCATCAAAAGCATCTTTGGAAGGACGTACTGAATTTTTTTTCTCAGTATCTCCAGTCTTAACAGCTCCATCGACTGGAAGCGTGACGATGGTAGATTCTGCAGTCTTACACAGTGCTATCTGAACAGGTAACAGAGCAAAAATAACGGCTAGCGATGAAACCAGCCCACGGAACAGTATCGTTTTCTTATTCATTTGCAATTCTTCCCCCAAAAAAAATAATTGTAAGGAACAATATACCAAATTGCAGTTAATTAGGCCTTACAGTAATAGTTATGGGGTTCGACAATAGTGCGATGTTATTTTTTTGCAATAGGTATTTTTCGCCAGCCGCCACTTCCAGTAAGTTCCCTGGCACTAAGACACCATATTACCATTTTTTTCTTCTCTAAAAAAGATGTATCCTTTCGAGAACGCTGATATAATTTAATTCTGCTGGGAGTCGCTCCTGAACCGCGAACACCTAATACATCCACAGCAAAACCAAGTTGTGCATTCAACTGATCAAAAAGACCAGCGCCACTGGTATGCAGATCACCGCCGACGGAAAAAACCAGGGTATGACTGTCGCCAAGAAGGAGCACCGGGCTTGCAGGATCTGCTACTTCAGCCTTCCCACTAGTACTATCGGTGACAAACTCTAATAAAACATCTTCCCTGGTATCGGTTTTTTGCATTACCGAAAGATCCCCATGGATGGACACTGTTCTTTCCTGTATGGAATAGTTTTTCTTCTTTATCCCTGCAAGCCAATCACCGTTGCTGAGACCCTTTAGAAGTTCCCCGGCAAGCAAAGTAATGCCAACGCCTGAGAAATGAGTGTCTGTTTTGCAATAGAGCTCCTTACTTACCTTTTCAGCTTGAAAGAGCGGAATTAAATCCAAAACATTAACTCCCTGTTCCCTGAGCTTTGCATACAAATCATCGTAGAGTTGCTCAAGTTCAGCTACACTCTCAGAACTCAGTTCAACTGGAAGTTTTTCTGAATAAATTAAAGCCTTAGGCGGAACAGGAACAAACAGAAGCTCAATTCCGCGCTCCTTGAGTTGCGTATTAAAATCAACAATTGCCGGAAGCGGATCGGCAAATTCTTTTTTTACACTTTTACTTGATTCAAGAACAGCTGGCCCGTAAAAGCCCTTACTGCCAAGATGTTCAAGTTCCTCTTGTAAGAAGAGCCAGCCATCCTTTCCCTGGACAACGCCATTTTCATCTGCCGTGGCAGCAAGAGCTATCAGCTGCTGTTGTGAGGAACTGGCAAGCCCATCGGAGCCAAGAAAAAGGAGTACAAATAAAACTGAAATTATGGAAATTATTCTCATGGTAGTATCTCTCCCCATACGGGTAGCTCAAGTTCAAGCATTTCATCATCAAGTGTGGACCTGCGATAGGACGAATATTGTCCCTGAACCATATCCCAGTCAATAAGTTTCACACTAATTTTTTCACCAATCCGGTTTTTTGCAAATGGCATCAATTTATTCTCTTTCATTCCCCAGCCGTACACCAGTGCTCGTCCATACACTTCCTCCGTGTCACTGTCACGAATATCCTCAAGAAGCAGAGTGATTATATTATCCTTATAGGGAACAGAGCCTGGTAATGGGGAACGTGAAATTGCAGTAATGATACCTGTGACATTTTTTGTTTCACCGGGCGCGGGGGTATAAAAAAGACTCTCAGGCTTCTCTTTAAGCTCCATTGGAATTCTTTTCCAATCACCGGATGAAAGCTCACGAGTTGCAAATTGCCATATAAGGACCTTCTTTCCAGCCAGCCTGTCTCTGCCACGAGCAAGCTTTCTTGAGAGCATTTCACGGGTTGCATAGGCGCCGGAATCATTTTGCAGTATAAGATCAACCGGCCGTTTCAGGGAGTAACTAAGCTGTTCGCCAAGCCCAGCTCCTTCGCCCCAGCCCATACCGGAAAGAGAATATATATTTGAAAATGAATCTCCAAGCAGAAGAATTTCAGCGTCCGTTGCAGCCTGCCACATTTCATTAGCAGCTGTTACAACGGTATGAATTTCCGCTTTTTCTTTAGCATAGAGTTCCCATTGTTCAGGTAACAGAAGCATGGCATCGATATCACCCTGGTTTGTAACCTCTTTTTTACGACGCGTAAGATTCATTGAATCCACAGACAAAGGGACCTTTTCCTGAATATATTGACTCAACTGGACTGCAACGATTTCCATTGCCCCAGAACTCCAGTGAGTATCCGTCCGTAGATATGCTGGGATAGCACTCTTCTGCTTCTGTTTTAGAAGGATTGGGGCAGGATCAAAAAGCGGAATTGAAGCCTCCTCCATTAAAGAAACAAATGTGTCCCAGGATCTGTTCTGTACTGGTACGCTATATTCTCCTGTATTAAAAAATTCTGGATAAATAGTTGCCTTGATCGGAGTCGGCATCAAGATCAGCTGAATACCACGACTGGAAAGCTGACGGTTAAACTCGAGGATTGTACTGATAGGATCGGGTTGTACAGGGCTCTCCCATAATTTTCCACTCTCTCGTCTCTGTTTAAGACGAGTGGGATCAAGAAACGCTGGTCCCATCAAATAATCCATATCCGGTCTGTAAAATAACCACTCAGCCCTGCCAGGATAGACCTTCTCATTCCCATATCCAAGACCGAGTAACAGTCGTTGTCCGGGGGCCAGAAGCTGATCTCTTAAAAAACTTTTCTCCTCAATCTGCTTTTCAAAATCATCCATAGCCTCCAGTAAACGATTATTTTTCTCTTTAACCGTGGTCACAAAAGAGTGTTGTTCGCTGGTCACTGAACTGTTTTCACTAAGCAAGGTCTGTAGAGACGAAAGAAAGGTGATTTGTTCAGGATTTCTCTGATCCAAAAACAACTGCAACGCGGGAACAGAGATGATGAGAACAAGAAAACAGAAGCCAATGACTCTTGATAGCGACCGGGATACAGTGGTATGCCCAACCTCAAGAGCTGCAAGTTCCTCTCTGTTAAGTTTATTATTCATCACTAAAAATTAAAATAAATAAAAGGGTTATAGGATTGCAGGGTTAAAAGAATAACCGACAGCAGCATAAGGATTGCAATACTTACGGATTTTCCTGCCGTAAGCTCTCGCGTCCAGTCCCAGCTCTGAGGAGCCTTCCACACCACAAGTGAAGAAATTGCCATAACAAGCAGGAAATACGGCTGGTAAACAATACCACCGATTAATAATGAGGTGTCAGGCACCAGTCCCATTGCAAACATTGAGCCGAGATAGTTCAGTGCTCCGGGTAAGGTTTCTGCACGGAAAAATACCCAGGCGATCACCACAAGCACAAAAGTCATAGCAATACGCAGAGGTCTGCGCATTTTAAAATAGAAGGAGCGTCGCTTCCGACTCCGTTCAAATCCGAGCAGGGCGCCATGCAGGAGTCCCCAGATCATAAAATTCCACGATGCACCATGCCAGAGCCCGCCAAGAAACATAACAATCAGTAAATTGAGCGCAGTACGGCCGCGGCCATTCCTGTTTCCCCCCAGTGGAATATAGAGGTACTCACGAAGCCAGGTGGAAAGAGAGATATGCCAGCGACGCCAGAATTCGGTAATGGAGGCAGATTTGTAGGGAGAGCTGAAGTTTTTAGGGAAAACAAAACCAAACATCAATCCAAGACCGATGGCCATATCGGAATATCCGCTAAAATCAAAATAGATCTGAAAGGCATAGGCCACGGCTCCGTACCACGCATCAATCCAGTGCAGTGTTCCTGCCGCAAAGGTCACATCGGCAATTTTTCCACAACCGTTGGCAAGTAGAACCTTCTTAGCCATTCCGAGACAGAAAAATGCCACACCACGGGAAAACTTTTCCATGGTATGCGTTCGTACTGCCAGTTGATTTGCCACCTCTTGGAAACGGATAATGGGTCCTGCCACCAGCTGCGGAAACATGGAAACATAGCAGGCAAAATCAATAAAGTTTTTCTGATATTTTGCCTCGCCACGATACACATCAATGGAGTAACTCATTGACTGGAAGGTATAAAAGCTGATACCGAGCGGAAGAATAAAACGAAAACCGGTCTCTATCCCTAATCCATCAATTCCTGAGGCACTCAGGAGATGATTATAATTTTCGAGTGCAAAATGACTGTATTTAAAAATTCCAAGGAGCGAGAGGTTGGTTGCAATGGAAATAAAAAGAGCAACTTTTCGTTTTCTGAGTCGACCAATAGGTCTGGTTCCCCCGATAACCCAACCACAGATATAATCCACCACGGTGGAAAAAAACATCAACAGAGTAAAGAGTGGATTGGACCAGCCGTAGAAGAGATAACTGAGCAGAGTAAGTAGTAGATTCCTGCCTCGAATCGGCATCAAATAATAGAAGCCAAGACTTAAGGGAAGAAAATAAAAAAGAAAAAGATGTGAAGAAAAGACCATGGATTAAGAGCCCGGAGGTAGAGACAGAATCAGGAACTGACCTGATAGTAGATTTCCAGATCAGGATCAAACATATCCATCATAAGCCGCTCACCTTCAAGTTCCGGATGGTCATCAAATTTTTCAACCTTCATCTTGAGCTTGCTCCCGACGGTAAAGTCCTTCGCCTCCGAGAGAACAGTACGATCAAGAACGGCCCATTGAGCAACGAGCATTTCCTTTGCAGAATAAACGCCCTCGGTTAGCTGGGCTAAACGATAGCGATTCACAACCAGTGCCCGGCTATAGGCGCCAAGAGAATCGGGTGCAGGGATTGCAGACACCTCGATCAGTTCACCGCTGAATTGTATGGTCTCGATATCCTTGCGGCTCTCAAGATCCCCGGTCACCATATGAGATTTCCTGGTAATATCAGTGTCGCTCGTAACACCTGCATATATCGCGATATGGGAGAGGGCACCATTGAGAGGTGAATCATTCAAATTGCCGAAGAGGAGATTCAAGTCAGGAAATGAATTGAGTGGATTCTGACTCATTGCCACCGTATCAGCCAGACGACCATTACTATAAACAGCCAACTGATTTTCCGTAAGCTTGATAAACAGATGTTCAGGACGCTTGGCATGCAAACTATCTGAAAGTTTCATCGTTCCGATTATTTTCTTTGCGGAAAGAATTTCAAGCTGAAGTCCGTTACCTTTCTGTGCTAAACGCAGAAAATCATTTTTTTCTTTGTCCTGAAGGCGCAGAATATACCCCTGGTCACGCTTTTCAGTTGCAGCAGGAGTATAAAGGAGTTCCAGTCCGAGCCCTTTTTGTTTTTGAATTGCAGCTGCTACTTTTTCAACCGGTAACGAGGCTTCAAGTGCAGAACGGTTAAAATCCATTTCCAGATATCTGTTAAAATAAGCACGCCGTTTCGGGGTGACCCGAAACTGATTAAAACCAACTAGACTTTTTTCACTGAGCTTATTCTCCGCCATCACATCCTGCCAGAGAAAAACCAGCTGCTCTCTATTGCCAGGCCATTCAAGAGTATGATCATTAACAGCGGCAGGAATAGCTTTTACCTGAGTGGTAGAAAAATTAGACTCGCTGCCATCTGCTATCCACACATCGGGATAAAAATCAGCACGATCATTATGGGTCACCTGAAACCACTCTTCAACGGTTTTAAGGTCGGGGCTGAAACGTCCCACATACACCTCAACTTTCTGACCACCACCATTGATTTTGTTGCCGCCCTCTCCTTCCACATAGGGGCCAGTCATAGTAAGATAACGGACATGGTTACTCCAGCGCGGGTGATACACTTCAAAGCCGCCAATTCCATCCGCTGTATTAATGTTAGTGGTCCAGAACTCTGCCGTAAAAGGGTTAACAAAGTTTAAATTGCGGTGTAAACCATCGAATACCCAAAGAATAGCACTGCTATCTGGGCTTAACGCTGTCCAGCACCCCTTTCCATACTGCTTCCAGGTATCCTGTTCAAAAAGAAGAATCCCTGCATGGGGCCATGGGAAAAGCCCGCCTGCAAACTTCCCATCTCTGGACATATCAAAGTTGCTCCATGAAAGATGGGTTTTATTCCAGACATCTTCACGTTTTTTGGGCTTGTTAATGGGAAATCGGACAAGAGGGTGCGTGGTAAAGTATTTATTTTCAGGGCCATCGCCGGCCAGGGCATACACCCATACTTTTTTGGTATCCGGGTCCTGCCAGACATCGACCGCAACCCCTTTCCCAAGGGATTTCTTTTTTCCACTCTTAAAATCTACGAGATAGATTTCATGTTTGCTACGGCTTGAAACAACTACTTTTTTGCCATCCGGGGAGATGATTGGCTTATAAAAATTCTGAATTTCATCAAGTAAAGCCCGTTCTTTTTTACCATCACGGGAATCGTAGCCCATAAGTTTAAAATTTTCGCCAAAACCATAGGTATCAGCTCCAGTCCCCTGCTCCTGCACCCAGGCGACGCGAGTATGGGCCCCTGCAAATTTCCCTAGAGGATCAGCATCACTCGATGTTGGATTGTTACAGGCAGAAACAAATAGAATAGAAAACAAGAAAAGGAATTTGTTTGTCCATGGTATTTGGGATAAAATTTTCATAGGTCCTTTTTTGTATTGGATCAGCCTACTGGCTATTAATCTTATTAAATACGCGTTTTGCTATTTCCTGGGCGCCACGTGCATTGGGATGAATGCCATCAATAAAGAGAAATGGTTTTGCTTCCATTGCTGCATAGATATCCAGGGTTCCAATTTTACTTTCACGCACTGCCGTTTTCACCAGCTTATTCATTTCCAGTTGCCTTTTAGCGGTGAGTCCATTGGGGTAATCAATTAAAATTGGCGGCACCAAACAGGCAATAACCTGTGGACTGGAAGGAAGTCTCTGTAATTGCTCAACCAGTGCCACATAATCAGCAACAAAATCGCCCTTATACTGCCAGTTGGAATTTTTTATATCGTTCGTACCAAGCATGAGCACAACCACATTTGGGCTTGAAGCAAGTGCTCGTGTATACGCCTCTTGTGACCAGATTGGAATATCGCCTTTTTTAATGGCGGTTGCTCCATTTACTCCACAATTTATGACCTTCCATTTTCCATGAGATAATGCAGCGAGCTGAGCAGGATAACTCTGCATTGCAGGATTATTTAGTTTGTATCCATAGGTTATTGAATCACCCAGGCATACAATATTCATGGGCGTCAACTGAGCTGTTTTATCAGCACAGGACACCAGGCTGAACAACAGTATGGTCAGCACAGAAACAGTTTTAAATAATCGCATAAGACTCATAATAGTTCCTGTTTACCACTCAAGCTCAGCTTCGTCGCTTCTTGGTGTAGGAGCTCGCCCCTGCGAGCGAATGAACGTGCCGATGAACCTGGAAAATCGCTCGCAGGGGCGAGCTCCTACAGATTCCTTTTACAGTTACCTGAGTTTCAGTGGTAATCAGGCAAGAGTTTCTCCAAACCTATAAATAAGTACGATATATTCACCTGTAAAGTGAAAATCGTTTTATTGATTCCTGGATCGTATAACCTTGGCAGGCACTCCGACGGCCACGCCATAGTCGGGAATATCAGCAGTAACAAGAGAACCAGCACCAACCACACAGCCCTTGCCGATGCTTACTCCGTCAAGAATAGTGGCAGAAGCACCAATCCAGCTGCCCTCTCCTATTGATACGGGACCACGGGAATAAATGCCCTGATCCATAATAGGAATATTCAACTCTTCAAGATGATATCTGGCACCACCAATATAACAGTTTCCAGCAATAAGGACGGAAGGGGCAAGGGTAATGCCACTGATACTTGAAATGACGGTATGGGCGCCGATATCACAGTTTGGGCCGATAGTAAGAGGGCCAGTCTTGGCCTGGATAACACACCCTTTGCTGACAATCACATTATCACCCATTCGGATGGCAGGGGCTTCTTCACAGCAACCATCAAGCATAACATAATCGTCAATGGCCACATTATTGCCGATATTGATATGTCCGGGCTTGCGCAGAACTATTCCTTTTCCAAGAATCAAACTTTTACCACAACTCCGAAACAGAGCTGCCAGCATTTTCTTCCTGACAAGATACCCAAGACCTCCACCCATATTCTGGCAAATCAAAGCAGCAAGTTCGAATCGTAGTAACTGCAGAAAACCGGCATCACTTCCAAGGACTTTAGCACGGTATGCACCTAAAGATCCGCCCGATTTTCCATGCAGCTCATTGCTGAGATTTTCCTTTGCGATATCCCTAGAGCCAGTCATTATCCCTGTACCATTCTGCAGATTCAATAATTCCAGCTTCGTTTTCATACATTGGCTGATAACCGAGCACATCACGCATTTTTGCGGTGCTGAAATTACGGTCTTTAGAGTAAAAGGCAACCCGGCGTCTATAGATCGGCGGTTCTATTTTGAAGGGCTTGCAAAGTGCTTCACATAGATCTCCCATAAGAAAGAAGGGACCAATGGGAAGTCGAATCACCCGCAGTGTATGTTTATATACTTTGGCGATAATCGCAGCCATATCTTCAAGCTGAATGGGTTCGTTTGCTCCTATAATAAACGCCTCGCCCAGTGCCTTCTCCTCCACTGCAGACAGCATCATACCACCGACCAAATCTTCTACATGGACAAGATGATACCAGCACTTTCCTTTTCCAAGGATAGGAAAGTAGGATTTATTCGCCATTTTAAAGAGTTTCAGTAAGCGCCTTTCCCCTGGCCCATAGATGGCACAGGGTCTGATGATGGTGTAGGGAAGATTTTTTTCAGCTCCAAATTTTGTGATCCATGTATCAGCCTCGGCCTTGGTTCGCTGGTAGCCATCACCAGGCGCAAAGGCGGAAGTTTCATCTCCTGGAGGGGTCACGATATGTCCATGTACACCCATGGTGGAGACATGGACAAAACATTTAAAATCGGGCTGTTGCAAAGCTTCTTCACAGAGCATCTGGGTACTGCCCACATGGACATTCCAATAATCCTGTTCAGTACTTTTGGCCTCTCGAAATGCAGCTGCCACATGAAACACATACTGGATACCATCCATGGCGGTATGAATAGTCTCTTTATCAAAAATCTCACCACGGATCCATTCCACATCGAGATCCTTAAAAGGAGAAAGATCAGAGCTTGCCCTTGCTATAGCTCGGACTTTAGTTTTCGCTTCAAGGAGTCTTTTCACCAGAACAATACCGGTGTATCCGGTAGCACCTGTAACCAAAACACGGCTGCCTTCAGGAAGTTTTTTATCTGTCATATTTTTATTATTTTTTTTATTAGTTTTTAGAAATCTTCTCTTTTATCCAATCATAGAGCTCATCTACCCGCCGTTTATGGGCCGAATAGACATGATCTTTTTCAACAAACGCTCTGCCATTCCTGCCTAAACGGTCTCGAAGCTCTGCATTACCAGCAAGTTCCAGTATCCCCTTTCCAAATAATTCAGGAGTAGCCTCGGCAAGATAAGCCTCATCTGAGCTAACAATCTGGGTATGGGTATACAGCTTGGTCAGGATGACAGGTTTTCCGGAATGCATATAGGGAAATATTTTCATAGGAGTATTAACCCCCTTTGTCCTCGGTGCTGCAAGAATATCAGCTTCAGCAAGATATTTATCAAGATCTGCAAATGGCCTAGGACCAAGAAAATGCACTCTTTTTTCAACCCCAAGATCCGTTGCCTTCTTCCTGTAGTAAGCTATATCATCGGGAATTCCGCCAATAATAACCAGTTGCAGATCATCATTTTTCTTCGTCACATAGGGGAAACTCTCAACAAGCAGATCAACTCCCTGATAGGTTTCAAGGTTTCCACAGTAGAGAAGAATTAAGCCTTCAACTCCGATCTCTTTGCTCAGAGATCCGGTTTTTGGCAAGTCTGGATTTTGAAGCTGGGAAATATCATGAAGGGTGATGGCTTTTTTTGATCCATGTTTCTGGCACAGCTCGGCGAGCGCATGACAGACAGGGGCATTGGCAAGAGCACCCCGAATGGCAATACCTTCAAAATAATTAAAGACGGGTGCCATAAACTTCAGCCAGCTGAACTTCTCAACCAGCTGCTGCGCATTTGAAGAGTCGATATCATACACATAGGGAATCTTATAAAAGAGCTTCATCAACATGGCGATAAAGACTGTTTCTTCACCAGCATGCAAAATATCGTACCTGTTATGATGAACCATTTTCCAGGTAAAGATCAGCATAAAAAAATCAATCCAGAGTTTCTTTAAAGAAAAACCGGGACGGGTCCCACCACTATTCATAAATACTGGTACACGGTACAGGGTTACATGGGGAAGTGTTACATCCTCTCCCTCAGGGTACACAACGGCATCAACTTCCATATCATCGCGCTCGGAAAGAGCTCGAAGTACTAGCAGTACATCAATGGGGGTGCCTCTGTTTATAAAAAATGGCTGAGGTGCCAGTAACAGTACTTTCATTTGCTTACCATGCTCCCATATCCATCGGGGTTGTTGGAATGCCAGTCCCATGCGGTTTGGAGAATAGTTTCAAGAGTGTTAAATTCAGGTTTCCAGTTGAGTTCACGGATTGCTTTCTCTGCAGAACCAACAAGAATAGCGGGATCGCCAGCTCTTCTTTCAGCATAGGCGTAATCGATCTCCCTGCCACTCACCTTGCTTGCAGTGTTAATGACATCCAATATGGAATATCCATTTCCATTTCCAAGGTTATACTTCTTACTTTTGCCACCATCAAGCAGATGCAGCAGGGCCAGATAATGGGCCTGTGCCAGATCATTTATATGAATATAGTCTCTGATACAGGTTCCGTCTTCAGTAGGATAATCGTTGCCAAATATGGTAAGTTTTTTGAGACGCCCAAGAGCTGCGTAGAGAACCAGCGGAATAAGATGTGTTTCCGGATCATGATCTTCACCAAGTTCTCCATCAGGATCAGCACCTGCGGCATTAAAATACCTGAGACAGACTGATTTAAGATTATTGGCATGATCAAGATCATCCAGAATATTTTCCATCATTAACTTCGTCCGGCCATATGGGTTAATGGGCCGCTGGGATTGACTTTCACTAATTGGCAAACTTTCAGGTTCACCATAGGTGGCACAGGACGATGAAAAAATCATCTTATCGATACCATGTTCAAGCATCGAGGAAAGTAGTCCAAGGGTAGATGCAATATTATTCTGATAATATTTCAGTGGCTCGGTCACGGACTCCCCAACATAACAAAATGCTGCAAAATGCATAACTGCCTTAATATCATGCTGGGTAAAAATGTCTGCGAGGAGTTTCTGGTCATCAAGTTCCCCGACATGAAGAGGACCCCACTTAACAGATTCCCTGTGTCCCAGGCTCAGATTATCGAGTACAACGGGTTTTAGGCCCTTTCCATAAAGATACTTGCACATGTGCGACCCTATATATCCAGCCCCGCCCACTACCAATATTTCCGACAT
>CAZDJE010000031.1:26663-35917 GCA_964505715.1 uncultured Desulfocapsa sp.
TGCACATGTGCGACCCTATATATCCAGCCCCGCCCACTACCAATATTTCCGACATTTATTTCCGCTCCATTTGTAAGTTGATGGCGTCGTAAAAACTCTTCATCTGCTTCGTTGTGCGCCCCGCATATGAAGCTTTTCGAAGACTGCGCTTATCTACTTAGCAATCTCGAATTTGACCTTTTTACAGCTCGTCAAAATGTAATTATTCAGCGTAATTTTATAAACACTGGATTTTGTATTTTCTTGACTAAAACTTCATAAAATCCGTCATTCCTGAGTGTAGTTATCGGGAATGACGTACTTTGGGAAACAATATACATTAGCAGCAACACGCTGAAGTTACGTCAAAGTAACTATTTATCAGCTTAGAAAACTATCGGGAAAAGCCAACACAATTTCCAGCTTTTTTAATTTCTTGTTCAAGTTCCTCAGATGACCAGTTCAGAAGCAACGCCATTTCCGAAGCCATACTATTCAGATCATTCTCATTCAAAGTTGGGGCAGTATCAGAATACAAACGACGCTGTATCAGGTCCACAAGAGATACTACCATTTCCTCTTCAATAAAAAAACGGCTCAATCCTCTTAAAACAGTATCATGGGAGATAAGATCACTCTTTTTCTGATTTTCATGAAAAACATACTCTTCAAGAATCCGGGGCAACTCTGAGCCAAGCACACCAAAGAGCCAAATGAGCGTTTCAGGCAATAGAACAGGTGTATATTTTGCCTCTAATGCAGCAAGGATTTGTTCGGTGGATTTATCGCTACTGCCAACAGGAAGTTCATCGGCAGAAACTGTTTCTCTCAATTGACGCTCCGGAAATAATGCAGCAAGCGCTTTAAGGCTCACATCAAATACGGTTGTGAATTTAACCCCTACTACCTGCAGCAGATCAGTTTTTCCACTCTTCTCTCTGTCAATAAATTTGTAGTGGCCTAAAATACGATCGGCTGGTTCTTTTGTTTCATCGCTATTGCCAGGTACATAGCCGAAATGGCTTTTCATTATTGATGGCGCTGCTTTTCCAGATATGGGATAACTTCGATGAACACCATTCTGGAGACGATTTTTTGTCTCATCTCCTGCTAAGCTTTGAGATGGTGTCTCCCCCCCGTCCTCCCAGACCGTTCCTGCGATAGAATACTTTTTCCAGGGAAGAACAAACATCAGCCCTCCCTTATCTGGCTTGCGTGGCTTGAGAGCAATTGAGGCCCCGCTTTCAGTTAAAGGTTCTGTTATGATATTCACCCCGGAAATTAAGCTAAGCTTATCGAGCTCTTCAGGAAGAGAGCCAAGTCCAAATGTATCTTTCAGCCAAGGCCCGGTACAGAGCGCAATTTTCCGCGCCTTTATCAGAGTTGTCCCGCCGAGCAGAGTATCCTTCACCGTTGCTGTCAAGATTCCATCAACTCTTCCGATTTTCGTCAACTTGGCATAATTTGCAATGGCTGCTCCTCTTCCTGCAGCACTCTTCAACAGTCCCATCACTACCCTTTCTGGCTCCACACATAAACCATCATACCAGAGGGCTCCACCACGAAGCTTTTCGATCTGAAGATGAGGGAACATTGCGAGAATCTCGGCAACGGAGATCATTCGGGGGTTCTTATCAAGATGGGCAGAAAATTCTCCGCGACATACCATTTTTTGCAGTAGTCGGTAGAGCCAAAAAGCTACCCCCATTGCCTCCCTCGATTTCATTGCAAATCCGGATACTGGCAAAACACAGGGAAGAGGCTGAATAAGGTGAGGAAACAATTTGTAAAATCGCTGCCTCTCCCGGATTGATTCAAGAACACGCTTTATATCCAGAGATTGAAGATAGCGCAGCCCTCCATGAATTACTTTTTGAGAATTTGCAGATGTATGGGAGCAGAAATCATCTTTCTCAAGGAGAGCAACATTGAGACTATTCAGGCTTGCATAGTACGCCATGGCGGCGCCATATATACCGCCACCAACAATGAGTAGATCGACTGGATCCTGATCATTGGTAGGAATTGAGCGTTTCATTATTGTTTTTCGGAGGAAGCGTTTGCGGGCAGGCGGTTACGAAGATTAATCCGCAGCTGATCGCTTACAAACTTTAGAGAACGGGTACGACAACCAAAAGGTTCAAGATTCAAGGAACCCTGCTCTGGGTCGAGTAAGAGTTGTTTTAGCGTTGCAGCAGGACATTCCATGGAGATTTGGCCATCACGAATAAATGAGCCAAAGGATGCAGGATGTGTTTCATGGGAAGCGAGCGGCAAAGGATCACTCCCGGAAAGAAGAGGAATGCCTGATTCTGAAGCCAGGCGCAGCAAAGCAGGTTCCGGCCACAGGAGGGGACGGTTTCCGTTATCAGCAAAAAACAGAGGGCAGTCACTACCGGTCTTCAAAAGATCCGCAACCACCTCGCCCCTGCTTCCAAACCATTTACCAACACCCCAGGGAACCACAGGCAAACCATTGTTATCAGAAACCGCAACGGCCAAATGGTTAAGAGAGAGCGTTTTGTCTTCAATTTTGATTGGACTAAATAATGAAAGCAGCTCTATGTTTTCTGTACTGACTAGTTGCCTGCCAGCAATCAGGATAAGAGTTGTTTTTTCACGGCTGATCAGAAGGCTGTTTGATTCTGAGGTTTTTTGAACCACGAAAGAATCATCGAGGACAATCTTCTTCCGATACAGATCAGAAAAAACATCATATGCCCCCCCTTCGGTCAGGGCCAGAACATATTGAGCATTTTCGGCACCACTCTGCTTTGCTGCTGCTTTTGCAAAATTATTAAATGCAGCCGCAAAAAAGCGATCGAGTGAGAACTCAGAATACAAATGAACGTGAGCATCAATAAATATCGACATAAAATGAGCACTGTGAGATTGATTGTTGCAGCCGGGTTGACCTATCCCTTTTGCTCTGAAAGCAAGTTGTCAAAATAATCCACCGTGTGCCGAAGCCCTTCTTTAAGTTGGGTTGCAGGTTCCCATCCGAGTTTATTTCGGGCGATAGAAATATCGGCACAACGCTGTTTCGGGTCATCGGCGGGTAAATCCTTGAAAATAATCTCCGAGGAAGAACCTATCATTTCAGTCACATGTTCGGCAAGTTCAAGGATAGTAAACTCATTGGGGTTCCCCATATTCATAGGGCCCGTTAAATCATCACCACTTTCCATAAACAGAACCATCAACCGGATAAGATCATCAACGTAACAAAAAGACCGCGTTTGAGAGCCGTCACCATAGATAGTAATCGGAATCCCCTGCAGGGCCTGAACGATAAAGTTGGAGACAACCCTGCCATCGTTGGGATGCATGCGGGGTCCATAGGTGTTAAATAGCCGCCCCACCTTAATTCGAAGGTTGTGCTGTCTATGATAGTCAAAAAACAGTGTCTCAGCACAGCGTTTTCCCTCATCATAACAGGATCTGATTCCAATGGGATTCACGTTTCCCCAGTAACTCTCCACCTGTGGATGCACATCGGGATCACCATACACTTCACTCGTTGAAGCCTGAAATATTTTGGCTCCTACTCGTTTGGCAAGACCAAGCATATTGATAGCACCATGTACAGATGTTTTTGTGGTCTGTACAGGATCATGCTGATAGTGGATTGGAGAGGCAGGACAGGCAAGATTATAAATCTCATCAACTTCGACATAGAGAGGAAAAGTCACATCATGACGCAGCAATTCAAATAAAGGATTGTCAAAGAGCCTTTTAATATTATTTTTGGTACCGGTGAAATAGTTATCGAGACAGAGAACTTCTGCTCCCTGATCAAGTAATGTTTCACAAAGATGGGAACCAAGAAATCCAGCGCCCCCGGTAACCAGTACTCTTTTTCTAATATTGTAATTTTCCATTTCTATTCCCTACTCCACGAGTTCCAATATCAATAGTTGCAAATGAACCTTTTTTCTTTATATCCTAAGCTTTTGAAAACCTGGGAAGTAATATACCAGCCACGACATAAATTGCGAAGGCTATCATCAAGGTATTAAAGAACCCTGCATAAATTGCAAGAACAATACTGCACACGCCACCAAGCACTGTAAACAGACCATTGATTGCCCAGGCCCAGCCAACGGCACCCTTTCCCTTTGTATGGGAGCCGGCAATTCCTATCGCAAAAGGCATGCCCATAAAGAATCCAAGCGGGGCAATCATCAAGAAAGCTGCCAGCATCCGCATTGTAGATGACCACTGTAGAAAATAATCAAGGAGTGGCTCCTTAAACAGCAGTAGACAGGTACCATACACAGGGATGGCTAGATAGGGAATAAATCTGGCAACTTTTTTAGTATGGAGTTTTGTGATATCGGTCACATAACTTCCAACGCCAGCAGAGATCAGAAATGCGAAGACAACCGTTACATAGGTATAGAGCGGAAAGCCAATCAGCTTATGGAAAAACTGTACAAAAATAAGCTCGACTGCAATAAAGGCTCCGCCAAGACAGGCAAAATAGGCAATAAAAGCTGTTTTACCCTGCCACGGGGTACGCCCTACTTTGGAAAACAATAGTGGCCCAAACAGACAGACCACGGCAATTAAAAGTGCAGAACCAGCAGAGACAACCAGATGAATCACATCCATGGGAAGACCATGTTTGATGGAATCATTGAGAAGAACTTTTATCGATGTATCCACGTAGGGTTCATCAAAGGAGACAGGTTTTAAACGCTTTCTCATATGATTGAAAAAAGGGTTATCATCCGTTGGGACATTAATTCGATACGGAATTGACGCAATAAGCTTATCCGAGAGAACACCTGTGAAAAAACTCTTATCCAGTTGTGATTTTTCCGGTTCAAGTGGATTATGAATTCGAACAAATCCATCACCATCCATCAAGGCGTGAACCCGATCAACTTCCTTCTGGGTCCATGGCTGCATTTTCACGAGAAGAGTCGGCAGGTTATACCATTTATTCGCATAGTATACGATGACATGTTTTTCGAAATCAGTTCTTCCGGATTCTTCCCATGCACGTGCTGCAGTAAGAACCATCTTGGGATAAATATGATGATTAATATGGAGCACACCATTTTCTGACAGATGTGAAAAATACTCTTTATAGGCATCCGTTGTCTGAAGATAATTGGGAGAAACAGCTCCAGAGCCTGAGGCAATACTTGAAGTTGTATGATTCGACATCATCTGAATGATATCATACTTCTTCCCACTGGATCTGAGGAAACTGCGTCCTTCACCCCGAACAGCATTAACTTTACTGTTACCATAGGGCTCAACGGCATATTTTTCCTTCCCAAGTTTGATAACCGTACCGACCATCTCTACGGCATCAACATGCTTGGCTCCAAAGGTAATGGCACCTTTTGTTTCCTGACCACCCGCTGCACCAATAATAAGAACTTCCGGTGCAGTTCCTTCTTTTAACCAGTGAGAGGCAAATACAAACTTATCCCAAAACTGCTCTGTTGCTTTTTCTGGCAAAGACTTACGCAATTTCTCATAATCACCATCAAAGGTATAAAAATAACTGGTCTGGGTACCGCCATCATAGGCAATCCAGACATACTCTTTCCGATATTGGATAAGATCAATGCGGGAAATCCGATCCCACTTTGTAAGGATTTTACCACCTTGAAGACTTCTGAATCCGCGTTTATCCATGTGGAAATCAATTTCCAGATAATCATCCCCTCTGGAAATAAGAAATCCGGATATTCCCAAGGAACAGATTAGAGCAAGAGATATGACAACTCTTGATTTACTCACCAGACAAAGAGAGATCAGCGCCATACTCGATGCAACAAACAGCATGCCTGGACCGCCAACAGACGGTATTAACAGAGGAACCAATAAACAACCGAGCGAAGCACCAACCAGATCCCAGAAATAGAGCTTGCCGAACTTATCAGCGTGTTTGGTAAAGAGAATCGAGAGAATCAGCCCCCCTATGAAAAATGGCAGCACAAGACCGGAAAAGACCAGCAGCACCTTTGCTCCCAGATACGCCACACTGCTGAAGTCATCAAAATTCACGTGGAAGCGATTTAAAAAGAAAAACATACCGCCATAACTGACAGCAAGGGCTAATGTCAAAAATGCCAGTGTAGAATTTGCAAAAAGCCTTTTATTTTCAGCAAGAACTGAAGTAACAACTCCTGAAATACCAAACCCGAGTAGAGCTAAGGTAATAACCATATATGCAAAATGGGGATACCAGAGGATATCGAGGATTCGAATCAGGGAAAGTTCATAAAAAAGTGTGGACAAGGCTATCATGGATATATAGCCAAGCATTCGATATGACATCTTCTTATTTCCTGAAAGTTCCGACATTCAATCCTCCGATCTACATTCGATCTATAATTATTTCTATCTTTTTTTTAATACTGCAAAGGGAGTTACCGAAGTTTTGGTTTCCCCTGTTTATTTATAAAGCTGCCTAAGACATCTTCGGCAACTGAAGCAAACCAACAAAAACAAACGAATACACCGACAACAAAAACATCGCTGTCAGCATTAACTTAAAAACGGCTCCCCGTATAAGATTACGCGAATGGTACAAAACCACACAAAACATGGGAACTATAGGGAAAAGGTATCTCCCCTGGGTTTGGTAATCTGCGGTCCAGGAATGATATAATGAAATACCAATCAATCCCCCGGCACAGGCTATAAAAATCAAATACAACAAATTACCGGATATTCCACCTCGAAACAGTATCGCAAGCGAAAGCATAACGAGAAGTGCTACTCCCACAAAGCGTTCTGCATTGTAATATGCATCCGTTGAAACTGCGGTAAAATACCCATACATTCCAAAGGCGCTACGATAAGTTTTTTCAAACCAACGGTCAACAACTATTATGGTTTCCAAAGAATCACCATGTGCTTTCCGATTAAGAAAGGAATGCTGATCTTCCAGGGGCGTGGACGGTTTATAGAGTGGAGTTGCAAGTTTCTCACGAATTTGTTCGAGTCGTTCTCCCCTATCCATACCATTTACATAGTAATCTGCACCATATCGAAGACCGACCAGGCTCATCGCCACCAGTATAATGGCAGTGAGGCGTTTCAAGTATGATCTTCGTCTCTCCTGTTCTACCCGGAAGATGAGTCTCCATAGTTGATAGGCTGCCAGAAAAACGATAAAAAACAGATAATTTTTTTTCAGTAGGAACAGCAGGGCACAAAAAACAGTCAGTACAATAAAGATCAGAGGGCCCCTTTTCCTCTCTCCCTGCAAGTAGGAGTTCAGTAAGGAGTTTGGCAATACAGTCTGACTTCCAACGAGAAACGAGAGGGCTAGTGCGAAGGCATCGGAATTACAGTAGCTGAAGACATACCAGAACTGCGGTGAGATTAGAAGCGGTGCAGCCATCCATCGTGCTGCGGAATTTTTTAGTAGATAGAGTAAAAGTAAACCAAATAATAACACATTAAAGAGACGAAAACTCAACAGATCTGACACCTTAAAGGATGACACAAACTCTGCAAGTTTCCCAGTAAACATATAGGAGATTTCCTGGCTGTTTAGACGGGATACGCCATAAACACTATATGTGTGATGAATTTCTGGATCATCGACTACGGGTGGAAGCCAGTTGGTCTTATAATATTCCCCTGCAAACAGATGCACATATTCATCCGGATGTACATTTTCTTTGCTGATGGAGGCCATAACTACAATAAGTACAAACGCAGCAGCAAAATAAAGCGGGATAAAGTCACGTTCTTCCCTGAAATTTTCGGTGAATATAAAAAACAGAATTACGCAGAAAAAGATGAACGCTATATGGATGGAAACAATAGGAATTCTCGAGTCTGCTTTTGTCAGAGTTACTAATAATTCAAATTGTGGGTCACTCCCCTTGGATACTACCTGTAATCCTTCACTGTTTACTTTGAATGACTCAACTTGCTCCAGTGGTGTTAAAGCGGCAAATTCTGTTTCTGTTTTAAGCTCAAGTGGTTTATAGCCATTCTGAGTAAACAGAAACTGTCTGAGTGTAGCCTCTCCCACGTAGTCATGGGTGTCAATACGCAATTTATCAACACTTCGTAAATCACCACCATAAAAACGATACTTCTGCTGACCAGGAATGACTCGAATATTTACTTCCCTGTACTTGCTGTAGTTCTGTTCGCTGTCAGCCCAACAGATAGTGAACCGGCTTTTTTCAGAAACGTTAATATCAATTTCAACAACTGCGCGATTCTCAAAAAAGTGAAGATACAATACAGAGAGGAGTATCCCAAGAAACAGGGGAAACTTCCATTTTAAGAAGAGATTAATAATTTTCATTATTTGCCATGGATTTCAATTCAGAAACAGGTTCAAAAACTACAAAGAAAGTTTTTCTCGAATTCTATTCAAGCGGACAACCTGTGGTTCAAATCGAGTCGCCAGCCAGAATATTGGCCGGCCAAAACAATGTGTCAGCGATAGAATAATCAAGCATTTCAAGCCCGCTCCCTGCTGATAACATCCCATTGGAATACAGCGACTCAGCAGATAATGTCTTGAAATCCTGGATATTGGACTTGAATTCAGGTCGAATCCCTTACTCATGATTTTTTTAGCCATGATTTTTCTCTCTATTCATTTAAGCGTTCTTTCATATGGCGGAAAAAGAGCCTGAGCCGTAACAATGGACTGAAACGCAATGCGAAGGCTGAAAGGTTCCAAAGATTTTTAGGTGTTTTCGCGTGAGCTTTAGCAACTTTCTTTAATCCGTGAAAATCATCCAGATGCATTTTATGCCTGATGGTTAGTATTTCTTTTGTCTTTGGAAAGGCAAGTTTACTCACAAGAAGATAATTTATCCACGGTTTGTAATCGCTTAAAGAGTAGCCAAGTAGAGCAGAAGCTGCACCATAACGTTTTGCAGAATCAAAAACTCCCTGCTGCAATGGGGCATACTCTTCATCCTGCTCTTTTTCGGCACGCCCGATTTCATCGTCGGTATGACGAAATATCAACTCATAGCCGTCATCTTTTAAGCCGTATCCATTGAGAGTAGGATGCGGTGCTCGACAAGCTTCCTCAAACAGATCTCTTGCATAAAGAATGGAAGATGCAGCAAAATCGAAACGGTTTTTGTCGTAGATAACGCCCTCTATACTATTTGCCATCGTGGTGGGAAAAGGAATACCACGGGTGGCAGCAAAGAGTATTCCATGACAGCGGGGTGCATCTTGACGATGGGCGATTGCCTCATAAAAAAAACGTTGAATAGTTCCAAGCCAGCCTATATCCACAAGCGCAACATCGGGGTGGTCAT
>CAZDJE010000031.1:36017-39015 GCA_964505715.1 uncultured Desulfocapsa sp.
CGTTGAATAGTTCCAAGCCAGCCTATATCCACAAGCGCAACATCGGGGTGGTCATAAAACCCGATATCTTTGAGATAGAGTTGCAGGGCATCGTTTGCCGGCCGTGTCTGACGTTTCACCTCTTCCTGGAAATCATCATCATCTATCAAATCGCAGAAACGGAGACGGTTTTCCGGCATATATCCGTCGTGCAGATGGCTGAGAATTGTCTTCGCAGTTAATTGATGACGAGCAAGATGAGGGGTAAATGGTTCCGGATCAAGAGAAAAAACACGGCAGACATCAAGAAAGTCAGAATTCCCAGATGGCAGGAAAACAATATCAGCACTGCTCTGACTGAGCCCCTGATAAGCACAACTTGCTCCGGCTAAAGCCATGCGGCTCACATAGAGGTACTCTATTTCCGGCAGCTGTTTGCCGGGAAAAATTTGAGGAATACTTTGTTCCCAGTATTTCTTAAAAGTCCAACCTTCGCGGGACAGAAAAAAGACCTTCCCAATCTTCAAGGCTTCACTTCGCTCAGCAATATATTGAACAAAAGCACCGATCATCGGGCCCAGAAAACTATAGCCCTCCACATAGAGATCATTTCGTTCACTATTTTCATACTCGAGAGGTTGCATCAGTTGCTGCAGAGCCCTTCCACGCCAGAACGGACGACCATCACTATAGTTTACAAGGCGTCGGATAACCGATTTGCGCCGTTTCTCAGATGCGTCGTGTAACACCAGTGCCTGAATACCAAACTCGAGGGGACGCAAACCATCTGAAAACGGATTATCCCCTATATGGAGCCAACTTCCAGGGTCTAGGTCATATTTTTTCTGTAACAGAGGAAAGGCCTTGCCCGATGCTTTTGCAAGAAATGTATCGGCTGAAGAGACAACATCCAAAACCAGATCGAGAAAACCGGCATGTTCAACAAAGCGCTTTAAATAGATAGCAGGAAGATAAATATCAGAGACTATCAGTACTTTTTTACCCTGCTGCTGAAGCTCTCTTAGCCAGTCAATAAATTCACCACGAGGAACCAGCATGGAATTTTCCATGGCCACTTCGTAATCTGCAACTTTATCAAAAAGTGATTCATCTGCCTCCGCGCCAAAAACTTCGGAGAGCATTTCCTGCATATACCGTGGATAGCAGGCCTCATGATCATCGAATTTTTCACCAGTCTCCTTACGATGACGTTTTTCAATACTGTCCCGAAGGTTCTGCACTTTTTCAGGAGTACAGTTCAAGCCCTTTTCCTGAGCCATATCAGAGATAAAACGAGACACGGGAAGCTTTACTAGGTCGGGGTCATGAATGCGACGGATCAGCAGGGTATCAAAAAGATCAAAGGTAACGGTATCAACTGTTGCTGCTATCTCTTTTCCTTTACGGATCAGCTCGGGAAGGGAATAATATTTGGGGATATTCATCAGCGGAGCTTCTTTGCGATCTTATACTTCAAAGCAGAATAGAACTTGCTGCCGGACTCTCTCACACTCGGTTCTGCTCCACCTGCCAGAGTTTGCCGAACATCGTTCAATTCCTGCTGTAACTCGACAAGCCTATCAGAGCCCGCCTCAGCGTAGGATTGACAGTCATCGGGAATCCTAGCTAGCATATATTTTTTTATAATATCCTGATCCTGCTCTCGACCTGTAATGGCAGCCTCTCCTAGTGTATTGCCATCGTGAATACGATAGTAGAGAAGTTTTTCGCCAGCAAGATAGTGCACCTGATCTGGGAACGCCAACATCATTCGAAAGATAAAATCATAGTCGTGGAGATATCGAAGGGAACAGAATTTTCCTACTTTTTTCGCTGCAAACTTGGTCATAAAAAGATTCGACGTTGTCACCATAAAATTACCTTTTAAAAAGGCGCAGTACAAATCACCTGATTCTTTGAAAAAATCACGGTTTTTACGGTGCCAGACATTCCAGCCAAAATCTGGACCAACAAACTCTTCACCAGCATCGGATATGGGAATGACATCACTAAAAAGACACTGTGCTCCTGTTTCCTGCTGTACATCAAGCAAACGCTGAAAACGATCAGGAGTATATACATCATCGGAGTTCAGGATAGAGATATACTCTCCATTTGCCAAATCCATACCACGATTAATGGTGTTAAAGGCATCCTGGTTTTCCTGATAATAATAGTGGATTCTCTTATCACTATACCCTTTAATAACGTCGGCGGTTTTATCAGTGGAGCCATCATCAACAATAATCAGCTCAAAATCCTGATACGTTTGACTGAGGACACTGTCTATTGCCGGACCTATGTAATTTTCATGATTATAGGCAGGAATCACAACGGAGATATTCATACAAAACCAGTGAAGTTAAATGGCTAATTTAGCTTAATAGTGATAAAAAAGAGCACAATACTGTATAGGGAGCAAATCCACAAGTTTTCCTTATCCCGGTTTCACTCCAGCATACCAGGTCAGGAACTCATTTCTAGAGAGGCCGTTTTTATCTAGTGTTCCCATATTATAAAAAGGATCTCCAGAGTGTAAAAGATCATACCACTTTTTCTGAAACTGTCCCCTTACCTTGCTAGGCGACGAGTCCTGTAGATTTTCAAGTTCCTGTTCCGGAACAAGCCATTGTCCAAGAGCAAACGGGATATACACATTTTCATTACCTCTTCCATGCAGTTGCAAACAGAGATCACTATCGGAAAAAAGCCCACCGGGGAACTCATCGCTAAAGCCACCAATACTAAGAAACTTTTCCCGATTGACCATGGCCATATCCCATGAGAGGGCAAGAACGTTCTGAACACACTGCAAACCATTCATATGCCTGGAGCATTGCTGAACAAACCTTGCATAATAGAAATCCCCAGACTGACCTAAATCTGGAAGAGTTTCAATATATTCCTGTTTCTGAAAGGGCAGAATTCGTCCACCAACAATGCCAGTTTTTCTTTCCATGGCATAGCCAAGCATTTCTTCTATCCAGTTACTCGTCTGTACTTGAATATTCGCATCGAG
>CAZDJE010000032.1:0-9127 GCA_964505715.1 uncultured Desulfocapsa sp.
CGAGGCGTCAGTGAAAGAGCCGGGAAATCCTTCTGAGTCAGTGCTCTACTCTACCGAAGGTTCTGTAACCCTAACTGGAAAGATGGAAGGGAAGACTATATGTATTGAAGTTACCGATACAGGTATTGGTATTTCAAAGGAGAAAATGGAGGATCTTTTTCTTCCTTTCACTCGTTTGGGGCAGGATGATACGGGGATTGAAGGAACAGGAATTGGAATGACTATCACAAAACAGCTTGTGGAGTTGATGCATGGAACCCTTGAAGTGGAAAGTGAGGTCGGTGTTGGTTCTGTCTTTCGTCTGAATATTCCGATGGCTGAGGAAAAGAGTATCAAGGATACAACCGGTCAAAAGATCGGTACGGATGGCTCACAGTTTGACCTGGATGGGAAGGCTACTTTTCTTTATATAGAGGATAATCCAGGGAATATTCAGCTTATGCGTGAAATTGTTGAACAATGGCCAGGGATATCACTGGTTGTTAGAAAAAATGCAGAAAAGGGAATTAAAGCAGCTGGTATGCTCAAACCGGATCTGATTTTTATGGATCTTCATCTTCCTGGAATGAGTGGCCAGGAGGCATTTGCGGAGTTGCAGACAAGAACAGAAACAAAAGATATACCAGTGATTGCTCTTAGTGCCGACGCTCTTCCAAGTACCGTGGAGGCATGTTTGGAAATGGGTTTTGCCTCATATATAACGAAACCCTATGAAAGCGAGAATTTGCAGCTTGAAATAAAAAAATGCTTACATCATTGAGGGACAGGATGAACCATGAGATAAAAAAATCAAATATTTTGATTGTTGATGATAATACTGCCAATATCGCTTTGCTTGAAAATATTCTGGAAGATGAGGGGTATGATGAATTTACCTCCACAACTGACCCACGAACTGTGCTTTCCCTCTGTATGGAAGAGGAGTTTGATCTGATTCTTCTTGATATACGTATGCCGCATATGAGTGGGCTTGAGGTTATGGAAGCCCTTATAAAACAGTTTCCGGGAGATAACTACTTACCGATTATTGTACTTACTGCCCAGTTGGATCAGGAAACACGAAAGAGTGCGCTAGCGCTTGGTGCCAAGGATTTCCTGACCAAGCCGTTTCAGCATTGGGAAGCTCTGCTCCGTATTCGAAATCAGCTTGAAACACGTTATTATTACAAGCGGCAGGTTCTTCGAGGAGATGTGCTCGAAACCGAAGTGGCTAAGCGAACCAAGGAGATATCCTCGGTGCAGCTTGAAATAGTTCGTCGTCTTGGAATGGCGGGTGAATTTCGTGATAATGAAACCGGTGCTCATGTTGTTCGGATGAGTCGGGTGTCTGAGATTATTGCCCGTGGTGCAGGACTTGATGAAAAGACATGTGAACTGATTCTTTATTCCAGCACTATGCATGATGTGGGGAAAATAGGTATTCCGGATCGGGTATTATTGAAGCCTGGAAAACTCAATGACGAAGAGTGGGAGATCATGAAAACCCACGCTGATATCGGTGCTGAAATTATTGGTGACTATCCAGCTGATATCTTCTGGATGGCAGCTGCGATTGCTGCGTCTCACCATGAAAAATGGGATGGTAGTGGTTACCCAGAAGGACTTCAAGGGGAGGATATTCCTATCGCTGCAAGAATTGCTGCCATCAGCGATGTTTTTGACGCACTTCTTTCCTCACGTCCATATAAAGATCCATGGCCTCTTGAGAAAGCGGTAGCCTTAATGAAGGAGGAGTCTGGAACCCATTTTGATCCCGTCCTTATTGGTATATTTTTAGATCATTTGGATGAGGTTATAGCGATCCGCGAGGAACTTCCCGATTGATTAGTGATGTTTTATTCTCCGCATTACCGCATTACCGCATTACCGCATTACCGCATTTTCGCTGTGACCTGTCATCCAATCTGTACTCTTCTGCTTTGTTTCTACTCCTGTGTCCATTTCATTTTTTTTATCCTCTTGTGTCAGTTCTGGTTATTTATGGTTGTTTATGGTCAATACAGAGCATCATGTGGTCATTGTTTGGCCCTTGGGGTAAACCATAATTTGTTTTTAAGAAGGACATAGGCGAGGTGAAAAAAAAGCATGGCAATGGGATCGCATAGTAAATTTTTAACAACGAAGAATGTTGCAGAGTTACTTAATATTAACGAGAAGATGGTCTATTCACTCGTTAACGACAAGGGCTTGCCTGCTACAAAGGTGACCGGAAAATGGCTCTTTCCACAGAGGTTGGTGGAAGAGTGGCTTGAGTCGAATATTTTCAACTTTAAAAGTAATTTTAATGATTTTTCCTCGGATAACGGCTTATTGCTGCTTGCAGGCAGTGATGATCCGCTCTTTCAAAAGGTGTTGTCTCTCTTTCATGCAAAGAGGAAGGATACCGTGGCATTTTTTGCTAATCAGGGGAGTATGGGAGGGCTGACAAGTATGCGCCATGGCCTCTGTCATATCGGCGTCTGTCATCTGCTGCAGGATGATGACAGTGAATATAATTTTAGTTTTGCTGAGCAGGAGCTTCAGAAACCACCGGTTTTTGTCAACTTCAGCAAACGGGAACAGGGAATAATAATCCAGAAGGGAAATCCTAAGAATATCAGTTCTGTAAACGATTTTGCAAGAGACGATATACGCATTGTTAACCGTCCGCTTGGCACAGGGACGCGGCTGCTGCTCGATTATGAAATTGGAAGATCAGATATTTCAACGAAGCAGATTGATGGATACGATACCGAAGTATCGCGACATCTCGATGCTGGCCTTGAGGTACTTGCAGGACGTGCCGATGCTGCACCCGCCATACGCGCAGTGGCCGGTATGCTTGGGATTGATTTTATCCCACTGCGCTGGGAGCGCTTTGATCTTTTAATAATGCGCGAGAGATTTTTTGAGAAAGGTATTCAAAGTTTTCTTGGCCTGCTTCATGAAAAAGAATTCAGGAAGCTGGCAGAATCTTTTGAAGGATATGATATTTCACTATGTGGGAAAATGCTTTTCCCCGATAATTTTATTGATGAGGAATAACAAAATGATGACACGTATTACTTCTATATTGGCACTGTTTGTGCTCGTATTTACATGCACTGCAAATGGCTGGAGTGAAGACAAGGTCTTAAAGATGTCGACCACCACTAGTACTCAGTCTTCCGGATTACTCGATATCCTTTTACCCGCTTTTGAGCATGAAACCGGCATTAAAGTAAAGGTTATTGCCAAGGGAACGGGGGCTGCAATTCGCGACGGCCAGGATGGAAATGTTGATCTGATCTTTGTTCATGCCATAGGGCGTGAGAAAGCATTTGTAGAATCCGGGTTTGGGACAAAACGCTATCCCGTGATGCATAATGATTTCGTGCTCCTTGGGCCTGCTTCTGATCCGGCAGCAATAAAAGGGGAAAAGAGCGTTGCAGCGGCATTTGCCAAAATAGCTGACAAAAAAGCGATGTTTGTCTCAAGAGGAGACGATAGCGGAACCCATACCAAAGAGCAGGCACTGTGGGCTGAGAGTGCAATCGAGATGACGGAAGCAAGCCAGACGATCATAAAAAAAGGTGTTGAGAAGAAAATCACCTCCAGGCGTCCCGCTCATTCTGACAGCTGGTATATGTCGATAGGTCAGGGAATGGGCAAGGTTATTACCTATTGTGATGAAAAACAGGCGTACACTCTTGCTGATCGCGGAACCTATATCAAATATAAATTTGGCAAAACTCCCGCCATTGAGCTTGATGTGCTTGGTGAAGGGGATGCTGCACTGGCAAATCCCTATGGTGTTATTCCGGTTAATCCTGAAAAATATCCACAGGTTCAGTACGATCTCGCCATGCAGTTTGTTAACTGGCTGACTGGGGCTCATGGTCAAAAATTGATTGGAGATTACAGGCTGGAAGGGAAGCAGCTTTTCTATCCCGATGCTATTTGATGGCAACTAAGCTATAATTCATGATTGGAAAAGGAGACGGCCTGCTGCTGTCTCCTTTTTTTTTGGTGCAAAGGATTTGTTTGTTTTATAGGGTAGTCGCAGTGATAGCCTGAACAATTTACTATTAGAACGGAGCCAATGGATCTTCTATTAGACAGTCTGAAATCTGCTTTCTTACTCTTTTTTGCCTGTGATCAGGAGCTCTTTTCCATCGTGGGGGTATCTCTAAAGGTCAGTGCCATATCCACGCTCATCGCATCATGCGTCGGTATTCCCTGCGGTTTTCTTGTCGCCTATTCCAGTTTTTATGGAAAACGCCTGCTACTGACCTGTCTAAATACCTTGCTGGCAATGCCCACCGTGGTGATCGGACTTCTGGTATATTCCTTTATATCAAGACGCGGTGTATTTGGATCGCTTGAGCTGCTCTATACCCAACAGGCTATTATTATCGGGCAGGTGATCTTGATTGTTCCACTTGTAACAACTCTTGCGATCGCTGCAGTCAGTAAAATTGACAATCGCTATCGTAACACTGCACTGACTCTTGGTGCCACGCAACTGCAGATGGCCTGGGTGATTATCCAGGAGGCACGGTATGGAATCGGGGCCGCTGTTATTGCAGCCTTTGGTAGAGTTATTGCCGAGGTCGGAATTAGTATGATGCTTGGTGGAAATGCAAAAGGCTTCACCCGTACCATGACAACGGCCATGGCACTCGAATATGATAAGGGGGAGTTTGTTTTGGCGGTGGCACTTGGGATCACCTTAATGACAATCGCCTTTGGTATAAATCTCCTCTTTCATTTTTTCCAGGGAAGGACTCATGTCGATGCTGTATAGCGCAAATAAATTGACAAAGGAGTTCAAGGGACGGACTATTCTGAATCTTGAGCAGCTGGAAATTGAAAAGCATAAAATATATGCCCTTATAGGGGCAAATGGTGCCGGAAAAACCACACTGCTCAATCTGCTCGCCTTTCTTGTGCCACCATCTTCGGGAACACTTTGTTTTGATGGACAAAATGGTATGCGCAGCGGAAAAAATATGCTGGATTTGCGGCGCCGGGTGGTACTTGTTGATCAGTACCCCATTCTGTTTACCGGACCTGTCTGGAAAAATGTTGAGTTTGGCTTAAAGGTTCGGGGGATTGCAAAGGCAATTCGTGAAAAGAGGGTGATGGAGGTTCTGAAGCTTGTGGGGATGGAGAACTTTTTTCAGGCCGATGCGCATAAGCTGTCTGGTGGAGAAAGCAAGCGGGTAGCTCTTGCAAGGGCTCTTGCAATTGAGCCGGAAGTACTGCTCTGCGATGAACCCACTGCAAATGTTGATGAGGAAAACCAGGATGTGATCCTTTCTATTCTGGAGAGGATCAACGAAGAAAATCGGACTTCTATTATTATGGCCACTCACTATCTTGCGCAAAGCAGACGGCTGGCGCATCATATCCTTATGTTGGAACACGGCCGCTTGTCTGAGAAAAATGAGCTGTTTTTGACTCCAGCATCTTTAGCTTAAGCGACTCTTAGAAACGTTTTTCAAAATATGGCTGCAGTACATCGGGGATCGTTACAGTCCCGTCTTCCTGCTGATAATTTTCAAGAATAGCGAGTAATGTTCTGCCAACGGCCAGTCCTGATCCGTTCAGTGTATGAACAAGCTTACTTTTCTTCTGTCCGTTAGGACGATAACGGATACCGCCGCGCCGCGCCTGGAAATCAAGAAAGTTTGAGCAGGAAGATATCTCTCGATATGTTTCCTGGCTAGGAAGCCACACTTCGATATCATATGTTTTAGTAGATGAAAATCCCAGATCACCGCTGCAGAGCGTTACTACACGGTAATGGAGTCCAAGCAACTGCAGAACCTCTTCAGCATCCGCAAGTAGGTCTTCAAGCTCCTGGGCAGATGTTTCTGGGGTGGTGAATTTAACAAGTTCCACTTTATCAAACTGGTGCTGCCGCATCAAACCTTTTGTGTCCCGCCCATAGGAACCCGCTTCGGATCTGAAACATGGCGTGTATGCAGTGAATTTCACCGGCAGTTGATTCTCATCAAGTGTTTCGTCCCTGTATATATTTGTTACCGGTACTTCAGCGGTGGGGATAAGGTAGAGGTCCCAGTCCTTAATGGTAAAAAGGTCATCGGCAAATTTGGGGAGCTGGCCGGTGGCCGTCATGGAGGCGCTGTTCACCAGAAATGGCGGGAGAACTTCTTCATACCCATGTTTCTGAGTATGGAGATCGAGCATAAAGTTGGTCAGTGCCCGTTCCATTTTAGAGGCAAGCCCCTTCAGGAGTACAAAGCGGGCACCTGAAAGCTTGGCAGCTCGTTCAAAATCCAGAATATCGAGATCTTCACCTACTTCCCAGTGGGGCTTTGGCTGAAACGAAAATTCTGGTTTTTCACCCCATGTTTTAAATTCCACGTTATCAGCATCATCCTGCCCCTTAGGGACATCATCGCTGCATAGATTTGGGATGGAAAGAACAAGATCCTGCAGTGTGGCCTGGATTTCAGTAAGCTTTTTATCGAGTTCTTTGATTGTATCCGATGCTTTTCGCATCTCAGGAATCAGAGTATCTGCCTGTTGCTTTTCTTCGTCGCTGCCCTGTTTGAGCCTGGCAATATCCTTTGAGGCGATATTGCGTTTGTTTTTAAGGCTTTCAACTTCCGCTAGCAGTTCCAGGCGCTGCTGGTCAACGGAAGCAAATTCATCGACCTTATCCGTTGAAATACCTCTATGAGCAGTTTTTTCACGAACAAGATCAATATTTTCTCTAATAAAACGAAGTTCTAGCATGGCGGATGGGCTCTCAATATAGATGAGGAAGATTCTCCTCAATTAGTTTTCTTCTGATTGTATACAATTGTTTTTTAGCATGACTGAAAATCGAAATCAACCTCTATCAAATTGCTTTTCGAAAAGGCATCTGCTATCTTGGTGACAGAAAGTTTGAGAGCAACAACAGCAGCTAAAAACAGGAGCAGAATTCTGGAAGCATTAAGTCGACATAATACCCTGGTCATATTTTTCACCGAACTGCGACGATCGATCCGTGGGCTGGCAGTTGGCATCGTACTTGCCTCGGTGGGAATTTTCTTTCTTTCTCCGGAACTGCTGCGTTTTATCCAGAGTCATCTGGCCGACAAACTCTATTTCTTTTCCGTTGCAGGACCATTTCTGGCCCATGTAAAACTTGCCCTGTTTGCAGCGCTCTATATTATTATGCCATGGATTATGGCCATACTCTGGCGCGCCATGGGGAAACCCTTTGGTGTGGAAGGCGCTCAGCTTTTTTCTTTTACTCTTTTTACCTGCCTTCTTTTTTACGCCGGAACTCTGTTTTGTTACTTTGTGACGCTCCCGTTAGGCATTAAGTTTCTTCTCGGTTTTGGATCAGCCGATCTGCAGCCCGTTATTTCCATTGGCCGTTTTATTAATTTTACAACTCTCTTTATTCTTGCTTTCGGGGTGATATTTGAACTACCCATGTTTATGGTTTTTATGGCAAAAGTTGGAGTGTTGACCAGGGGATTCTATGAACGTAACAGGCGTTATGCTCTGCTGGTTATAGCAATTCTTGCAGCCCTGTTGACTCCAACACCCGATGTTGTCAATATGTCGCTTATGGGGGGGCCCTTGTATTTATTGTATGAGGCCGGGATAATTATTCTTCGTATAATGCGTATTAAGTAGCGATTACTAGAACTCATACAGTCTGAATCCATTTTGCTGTAAAAGAGCGGCTGTGACGCCTATAGTTCCGGACACGGCGCAGGATGGACTCCTGGATTTGAGACAGATACCGTCTATCTCATGACTCTTTGCGATTTGCAGTACCTGGTTTGCACCTTTGATAAATAGTTGGCTGAGATCCTCTCCTGCCTCTGTACAGACGGCGGTCGCTCCTTTTAGTACATCGTGGCCATCGCCTGTAGTAATATCCGCGGCGGCACGGGGAGTTGGGAGCCCTCCTAACTGTTCAGGGCAAACGGGTATCCAGATAGTCTCTTTGAGAAATGTTTGACACGCTTTGTTGTTTTTTAGCTTGCCGTCGTAGCGGGTGCAAAGTCCCATAAGGCAGGCGCTGACAAGAAAGAGCGGTTTGCTTTTCTGAGTATTCATAGGCTGTGATTGGTCGTGGTGATTCTGTTTATCTGAGTATGACTGAAAAATTCAGTACCTATTCAGCATAATTGTACAGACGCTGAATTTTGTGCTTTTTGAAAGAATATACCTTAACAACAACACGCTGAAGTTACAAAAGTCATAAAATAATACAATGGTTCGAAAACAAAAACCAAAAACATCTCTATCGCCTCTGCAACGTAATCGGTTCCTGCGTATATCCATTGCTATTATTGTTTTTTCACTGCTAGGAATACTCTTTATGCCGGAAAAGGGGCTGTATCATATTCGTCAGCAAAAAAGTCATTGTGCTGAGATTAGAGCTGAAAAAGTAACCTTGAAGGTTCAAAATGATGCAATAAAAAAAGATATTGAGCGATTACAAAATGATCAGGAGTATCTGGAGAAGGTTGCAAGAGAAGATCATGGAATGTTGAAGAAGAATGAAATGATCTTTGATTTTTCAAGGAAGACAAAAGAGAAGAAATAACAGGAGGTCAGTTGACTGACCTCCTGTCGGTTAAAAGCCACACGGGCTTTTATGTTGCTATGCTCAGGAAAAGCCGCCGCGCGATGAACAGCCGGAAAGCGCACCAGCGGGGATCCCGCCCCCATTTACTGGCTGGCCTGAGGTGGCAGAGACCAATTTTTTTATATTGGAACTCTTACAGTGTTTGCAGGTGACGTTGTCAAGCGCCGAGGCTATCATGACAAGACTTTCAAAGTTTTTGTCACAATCCTTACAGTGAAATTCATAGATTGGCATCTGGTTACTCCTTTAGATATGATGATGAAAAAAGGTTATACGTTCATTTATTTACCATAGTGTTTATCTTTTCTTTATTATTGTCAAGATGAAGAGATTCTTTTTTAGTAAAAGCTAATATAGCTTCTGCAGTAATACCAGAGTTACTTATGGAAAGAGAAGAAGAGATTATTGAGTTGCTGCGCGAGGTGCGTGGGGTTCTTTCCTGTCACCAGTCAAGTTCAATCAAGGGGTATCCTGCAAGCAATGAGCTGAATTCTTTTTTTGATGCCTGTTCCAGACAACCGCTGAAACGTCTGGTCCAAA
>CAZDJE010000032.1:9227-26931 GCA_964505715.1 uncultured Desulfocapsa sp.
CTGAATTCTTTTTTTGATGCCTGTTCCAGACAACCGCTGAAACGTCTGGTCCAAAAAGAGGCGCCAGGAGTACTTCCGGGCATTTTGAAGCAGGATAAAGCTGTTGCCACGGTTGCGAAGGAAAGTGATCATGGTGAGCTCAGTGAGATCGCTTCTGAAGTTGTTCAGTGCAGAAGTTGTGTGCTTGGTGAACAGGGATTACCCGCAGTGGCAGGGAAGGGAGGGACGGGGAAGATTCGTCTTCTTCTTATCGGCCACTGGCTGCCCATGATGGCAGAAGGCCAGGCCCACTCAATTTTCGGGCTGGAAGAAGATCAGATGCTGGCCCGAATGCTTTCAGCTATTCATCTTTCAAAGCAAGAGGTTTTTATAACCAACGTCATTAAGTGCAGTGTGGGGCCAGATATTCAGCCACAGGCCGAACATATTGATGCGTGTGCATCCTACCTGCAAAGACAAATTGTCGCACTTTCCCCGGAACTAATCTGTACCATGGGGATGGTTGCTACTAAAACTTTGCTCCGAATGTCCCAGCCATTGTCCCGACTGCGTGGGAAGTTTTATTCCTATCAAGGGAGCGAAGGCGTGGAAATACCACTGCTGCCAACGTATCATCCTGGGTATCTTCTGCAGAATCCGGAAATGAAGAATGCTACATGGCTTGATTTGCAGGCAATTCAGAAACGGCTTGAAGGGGAAGTGAAAAAATAGTACCCCTTAATCCTATTTTGTTGGACCATAGAGTGCAATAAATCCCCGTTGGCCCAGGCTCTTTAAAAAAGCAGCAACCGCTGTTTCCGCTTCCTGACTTGTGACTTTATAGTCATGGGAAAAAATTTTGATGATATCCTTCACCGATTTTTCACCATCGATAAGATTCCAGACAAAGCTTCCCATTTGATCGAGCTGCAGCCTTTTAGTCGGAAGTGCAGCTTTATTCTTGCTGAATTTTTGATGTAGAGATGTGAACATCCGGCTGAGCGGAATGGGGTAGGTAAATTGAATATCTCCGTTATTCAGTTCTTCCCATTGAACTGAATCGCTTTGCCTTGGGATACAGGCAAGTGATTCGGTGCGGCTCAGTGGCTCGATGCTGTTAGAGGGCGAAGATTTCATAGCTCTTAATGATTGATCTACTCAGCGTTTCCGGAATGGGTTTCTTATCAAAAAAGAAGAGCCCGCTTAATCTATCATATTCAGGATGGTGGCGCAGGATTACATGGTGGAATGGAGCTTTACGTTTAACCCGACTACGAATCTGCTGGAATATGGAAGGGGAGGAATGGTGGATCACCGACTCTTTCAGATATTGCACGTCTTCTTCCACGATTTCCAGATCACCAAGGAGATTTATAAGGTTCAGCATGGATTTTTTTTCGAGGCGCTGGGAAGCACCGGCTAGCCGGCAAAGGTGCATGGTCATTCCGGAGTTGATAAATGAGAGTCGGGTGAGCCCTGCACCAAAGTTATATCCGCTTAAAATAAAATTGTCCGGTAGAAGAATTTTAAAATCCTGGATGGACCAGAGAGTGAGGTCTTTTTTGTTCTGTTTGTGGCAACTGATAGATTCAATGACCTGTCTCAGTTCGAGTCGATGCCTGAGGGCCGGGTTCTGAAAGAAGTAGAGCAGAAGAGTTGTGCCACACTCTTTACAGATCATGACTGCGGCTTTGAGTTCTTTGCTTTTTGGGTCAGCAAGCAATTTTAGCCCATATCGTTCTTCAAGTGTTTGCCAGTGAGGCGGTAGTGCGTTCAAGATTAGCAAACCGGTTTCTTCAGCAATTTTCTGAAGAGTGGCCTTGATAGAACGGGTATTGTGTCTTTTTTCCTGCTGCCAGCGGAGTTCAAAGACCGGCTTGAAATCCTCTTCAAACAGAAGGTGCTTTACCTCTGAAATAGTGGTTTCCCACTGTCCCGGACAACGGAGTGTTATCCCGTTCCACCCAATTGTCTGCTTGCTGTCAGTGGCGGAGCTCATGGTGATTTACTGAGGAATGAGAAATTTCCAGTCACTCTTTTTGCGTTCTATCCGTTTTTTCTTCTCTTCTTCGCTGATGTTTTGCGTACACTGTTGGGAGAAACAGGCTTGTTCTCTGTTAATCTGGTCCGGAAGATACAGTTTGACCATGTTGCCGTTGTTTTCATTAGGATTTTTAGTGTTGTGCTGCAGGATCAGATGGACCTTGTTGTTATTCTTATCAAGGAAGTTCCATTTCCAGATATGGAGAATACCAAAGGAGTCTCCCTTCCATTTCGTTGGCTTTCCGTATTTTTTCTTATATTTTTTGAGGAGTACCTTGAAGTATTTCTTGCTTGAATCGCTGTACTTGAGCTTGATTTTGACAATTTCTCCGGGGTTTTCGCAAATTGCGTAGGAGAGTATTCCCTTATCAAAGCCATGCCAGTCATAGATGACGACTTCTTTAAGAAAGTTGGAATACTCGATGTCCGGATAGTCAGTGATGTCACTGCCGAGGACAAAGCCACCTATTTCGTGGGGAATGTCATTTGCAAAAAGCATACAGGGCGATAAAAAGCTAAGCAGTATGGCGAGGATGTAATTCATTACTATTGGTTTTTTCATAACAAACCTCTGTGATGGAAAAAATTAATTGTTCTGGCTCTTGTTTATATTACTCTGTATCATGTAATTATACTTCATTCCACTAAATTTAGAATGTACTCTTTGACTCTGTTGTTGAATCCCAAGACAATAGAAAAGGCTCGAAGGGTAAGCTCTTTTCATTAATCCATTATTCTCTCTGTGCGATATGGAAAAAACAACAGTAACATCCGATGTTCGTATTACTGAACGTTCTCTTTTCTATTGGATACTTAGACGGCATCGGCCCCTGCAGTTACTTCTGTTTCTGGTTATTGTTGTCAGCCTGTTCTTTAAGGTGTTTCCACTTGAAATGCAGAAACGTATTATCAATCAAGCCATCTATTTAAAGGACCTTCAGCTGTTGTATTTATACTGTGGCCTCTATATTGGCGCGGTAACAATTGCGGGATTGCTGAAGTTTGGGATCAATGTTCTGCAGGTGCATATTGGCCAGAAGATTTTGATCGAAATGCGGGAGGAACTCTACCAGCATGTTTTACAGTTGCCGCTGCAGTTTTATCGAAAGATGCAGCCGGGTACTGTTATCTCTGCAATGACAGCTGAGCTGAATGCCATTGGCTTTTTTCTAGGCGGGGCAATTGCCATTCCCATCACCAGTGTTCTCACTTTTGCTGTTTTTATCGGTTTTATGTTTGACCTGAATCCTCTGCTGGCCATGCTCAGTATAGGGATTTATCCCTTTGAGCTTATCGTTATTCCCTTTCTCCAGAAAAAATATAATAAGCTGAATACCAAACGGGTTAAAACCACGAGAGTCATGGCAAATGTGGTGAATGAATCCATATCGGGGATTCACGAGATTCATGGGAATGCGAGTTACAAGCTGGAGGAGAAAAAGCTTTCTACCTATATTACGTATCTTTATAGTCTTGTGAAGCAATTATTTATTGTTAAATATGGGATAAAGTTTGTAAATAATTTTTTTCAGTCACTGGGCCCCTTTATTCTCTTTCTTGTCGGTGGGTATCTGGCTATTAATGGCCAGTTCACACTCGGTGCTTTGGTTGCATTCCTTTCTGCCTATGAAAAGGTGTATGACCCATGGAAGGAGCTTATTGAGTATTATCAAAGCTATCAGGATGCCCAGATTCGTTATCGGCAGATTATGCAGATTTTTGATATGGATCCTCCCCATCTTATGCTGCCACCTGGTCGTGATCCACTTGTTTTACAGGGAAATATCAGCCTGAAGAATGTCACCTTTACGGTGCCAAGCGGTGTCAGGCTACTTGAAGATATTAGTTTTGAAATTAAGGCCAATGAGCAAATTGCGCTGGTTGGCTATTCCGGTTCTGGAAAATCGACCCTTGCCCTGCTTATTGCCCAGCTTTATGATCCCAGTCAGGGGCGTATTGAGATTGATGCACAATCCCTTGAGCAACTTTGTAAGATGGATATTGGGCACAATGTTGCAATGATCGCCCAGCAGCCTTTTATTTTTTCAGGGACGATCTCCGAAAATTTGCTTTATGGTGTGCAGGCGCTGTCCGATGGAGAAGAACGAGTGGATCGTGCCAAAATTCTATCCGTTCTTCGGGATGTTGGGCTTCAGGAGGATATTATTCGCTTTGGTTTGCAGGCTGTGCTGTCTCCCGAAGAATGTCGTCCTTTCAAGGGGAAATTTTTGCGGATGCGACAAATTATTCAGACCACTTTAAGGGATGAATTTGAGACTGCCATTGAATTTTATGATGCAAACATTTACCTCTATTATTCCAATATTCGGGATAATATCGTTTTTGGTGATAGCTTAAGTGGTGAATTTACCATCGAACATTTGCCACAGCATCTTGGATTTATGAACTTGCTGGCCGAATTAAAGATCGAGAAACCTCTTTTGACTCTTGGGTTTGCCATCGCTACGCAAACTGTAAACCTATTGGCGGATTTTCAAGATGATGAGTTCTTCTTCCGTGATAATCCCATGGAAGCAGACGAGTTTAGTACTTATGCCTCCTTACTTGGGCGCTTAAGCAGCCCGCAGCCTAAGGATGAGGAAGCTCGTGGCTTGCTGTTGACTCTCGCACTTCGATTTATTCCCCAAAAACATTCCATCGTTTCGTTTCCCTCGGCAATGGAAAACAAAATTCTTAATGCAAGGCATGTTTTTCAGGAGAAACTTGTCGGTATTAATATGACTCATTGCAAGTCTAATGATATTGGTACCCCTTGCACGCAAACTCCAAAATGTGGCGATGACAATGGTTTTATACCATTTTGCCCAAGTGAATATTTATATACCCGTACCCTTCTGGAAAATATTCTCTTTGGTGCTGTGAAATCGGAACAGGTAGTTGATGGACATCTTCGGCAGATTGCTGCCCAGGCTTTTCAGGATGAGAAATTGCTCGATGAGGTTATGGATATCGGACTTGATTTTGAAGTGGGAAGTAAGGGGGACCGATTGTCCGGTGGACAGAAACAGAAGCTTGCTATTGCCAGGGCATTCTTAAAAGATTCTCCCATTCTAATTATGGATGAAGCAACAGCCAGTCTTGATAATACCTCCCAGGCTCGAATCCAGGGACTGCTTGAAAATAAATTTAAGGGTAAGAAAACAGTTATTGCGGTTATTCATCGTCTGGATTTAACACCGGCCTATGATAGAATTATTGTCCTGAAAGCCGGGAGAATTGTCGAACGGGGAACCTATAGTGAACTGATGGAGAAGAAAGGAGATTTTTATGAACTTGCCCGGGCAGAATCCTGATAATGAGAGTATGAATCAGCTCACTGATATTCAGGAAATTTTAAACAGATTACATATTTTTTCAGGTGCCCCAGCTGGCGTCGTGAGCCTTTTTGCCTATCTTGCTAAGAGAGAAGAGTACTCAAAAGGGCAGTTGATTATGAGTGAAGGAAAACAGTGCGATCGTTTTTTTATGCTCCTCTCAGGGAAGGTTGATATTCATCAACATTATCAGGATCGCCGTTTTCATCTCCAGTTGCTGAGTGCTGATTCCATTAATTATTTCGGAGAACTTGCTCTTCTTTCTCAGTTTGATTGGTTTTTCTCGGCCAGAGCATGGACGGATGTTGAGTTATTGACCATAAGTCGTGAGGCTTTCAGTAAGGTCATGGAACGCTTCCCCGATTCCTATCAGAGCATGGTTCAGAAAATCATTAATTCGAGAATTCACCGCTTTTCAGATCAGCAGAACTACTTGATGAGTCATCTTTCTCCTAAGGCCTGGCGTGAAAATCCTGACGAATAAGAGTTTTTGAGGAGGTTATTATTTTGTCTAAGTTCATTTCTTTAAATACCTGCATGCTACTGTCTTTCCTTCTGCTGACCGGGGGATGTGTCGCTATTTCGTCTCCAACGGGCGGTCTCCAAAAAAGAATGGCGATCGTGGAGATTTTCGAAGCAGGCACTATTCTGGCCGATCATACATATTATATAGAAGGGTCAGAGGTCGAACCCGATGCCGTTATAGCCATATCCAATGCATTTCAGCTGCGAACAAAGCTTTGGTCACAACGAGACTGGACAACTGAGAATCTGAAGAAAGCAGTGTTTTGGATGCAGGCTGGAACCTCAGTTCTCTGTACCCCCGAAGGTGGGGTGTTGATTGCGCCCGACGGTCAGCAGATAGGTGTCTGGTACTCAAAGAAGGTTGTCGGGACAGTGCGGCAACCAGCACCTGGTATTGTTGAGGTCTTTCCCTTTATGTATAGTGTGGGCTCGGCCTGTGCTGGTCAGGCTCTGATGGATGAACGATGATAGTATTCTTCCTGCCTAGCAAGTGTTCTTACAATACCAAGCAGCGAGAAGATTAGTCCATGATATTCCGTTCTTTGTTCTTCGCCTCACGAAAAACTATGAACGTGCTTATAAAAATCCAAATGTAGCAAAAGAAGAAGTGCCAACATTTGCTCCTGCAGCTGATAAGGTGATTGAAACGGCGGTGGCTGCGGACCCAAAACAGTTTGAGTCCGATAATCCACGCTAATCTATCCTCATGTGTCACTGGCTTGTAAATTAATAAGCCAAATGACCCAGTGACTTCATAATCAATGCCAGTCCCATGGCAAACATTCCCGTTAGCCCCATACCGCAGGAAAATCCGGCGAGAAGTACAGGCGCATATTGCCGCCACATGGGACCATATCGTTTTAAGAAGAAATAACGACCAAGAAACGCCCCGAGTACTTCTAGTATCAGGCCATGGGGTGTTGACTGGCCGAGCCCTCGCACGACTCCATAGATAAGAAGAATAGGTAGCCCAAAGAGGCTGAGTACAAAGTACATCAGTAATCCAAAGCCGAGCCCCGAGAAAACAGTAGTACTGTTCAGGGCTTGGTAAAACATGGAATTTCCTTCCATGGTGGAGGTTTGCATCAGCAGTGTATTAAGAGCTTGCAGGTGCCAGAGTTCCTGGGCATACGGATATTGGCTTGATGGGATGGGAGCCAGCCTCCAGATAAATTGGGAAAAGAGGAGGCTTGCCACCATAACAATGGGAAAGACTACAATTTCCGCCTTGATAATGCCACGGATGGAGGTTCCGGTGAGCTCAATCTGTCTAAACTGTACCGTTGCCTCACCATAGTTATGGATGGGTATGGGGGCATACCAGATTTCTATCCCCTGATAGCCGAAAAAACGTGCTCCTGCTATAAAGCTTGCTTCTCGAACCAGAGGTAGGCTTACAAACTGTCCTGCAATCCCTTCCATTCTTGCCGTAATATAAGAGACAATAGGAGTGTAAATAAAGCCATAGCCAAGAAAGAAAAGCCATGGGAAATTTGGTACCAGCCAGACACAAAGGGCTACATAGGCAAGAGTTGAGAAAAAATAAATTGCAATTGCGATCCAGAAATTAAAGTCTCCTCGCCCCTCCGGTGGATGGAAAAGATCATGGAGTGTTCCCATATGCTCTGAGGTGCTGCGGTATGATCTTACCACCGACCAGACTCCTATCACCCCGATAGCGAGCCCAAGCCCGATTCCAAAACTCATATAAAAGTCAAAGTTATTGGCAAAAACCGTATCAACGGTGGCCATCCCCGGATGCCAACGTTGCAGAATTCCCTCGGCATAAAGAATGGGATTTAGGATAATGGTGATAATTAGGCCGATAAGTCCGCCGATAACAGCCCAGAAAGGCAAAACCATTCCGATAAAGACAAGGCCTAGATCAAGCTGAATACCCGTGGCCACGGCGGGCAGGATATCCTCGGTGTGGCTGGTGAGTTCTATCCAGGGAATGGGAATAAGGCGAATTGGTTCATTGAAGATAAGTCCAGAAGCGATGGGCAGCAGGACATAAAAAGCTCCAAAGACAAGTCCGATCATTCCGCCAATGGAGAAGACTCTCCACTTCCAGCTCTTTTTCTTTTCTTCGGTGGACTCGGCAAGTGCCATGGTCCCCAAGGCTGCGACTGGGGCCATGGGGAATGGCAGTTTCTCAACATCGGAGGTAATTCGATACAGCGCGTATCCCAAACCGAAATGATCAATACGCTGAATAATCTGGGAACCGACGAGTAAAAGAATGGGGATCATCCAGTCCCGGTGGAAAAATGTTCGTTCCACCATGGAGAGAGAGTCTGGACCTGGAGCTATCCAGGTGGGAATAAATTCCGTGAGACCAAGCATCCTGGCTGCATCGGATTGCACCAGATACTGATTCCAGAGCAGACCTGAGAAGGGGGAAGCCAGAGCTGCCCCTGCCATATAGTAGAGAAGGAAGATTTCCTGCTGTTTCAGATCGGCATGGGCACGTTTTGCCACCTCTGCAAAGAGGATGATCGTCACCCAACGCGCGGCGGGACCTATGCCTTGTCCAATAACAAGCTGCAGGTACATGGAACCCGGCATCATCAGAAAACCGATAAAGACGGCACCTACAATAGTCTTCCAGTCAAAACCCTCTTCAAAATGTTCGGGTGCTTTGAGCAGGTCTCTATATTCTTTAAGTTCTTTGTCGTCGTACATAGTTATAAGATCAGGTGTTGAGGTTGGAAGGCTGAAGGGTGGATTTTCCTTCGGACTTCTGCCTTATCGCCTTCAGTCTACTCAATCCGGCAATACTTGATAGCCGGAATCGGTAAAAAATCCAACAATTGCCCAGCCTCCGCCCATCAAAAAGTCTCCGATGATAAGGCCGATAAAGAAGAACTGAACTTTTTTAAAGAGAGTTACACCGCCATATCGCATACACAAAGTATTGCAGGCCCAGCCTATAAAGAAGCTGACCCAGAGAATACGCATGGCTGAACTGTATGCAGTCAGGTATCCAAGTGGATGGATTGGCCACCAGTAAAAACGATGGTAGCAGACCACCAGGACCAGCATCACGATGGCACCGGCTATGGCAAAAAAGGTAATCCAGCTTCCAGCTTCCACTGGAGCAGTGATAAGCCGGTGGACATTTTCAAAGACGGTTACCGTGGTTCGGCTCGCCCACTCAAGCTGTAATTCTCTGGTGCCATAACGGTAGTAGAGAGTCATCATGGCAAGAATAGAGGCCACAAGGCTTGTGAGAATGGTGAAAAAAAGTCCTGAAAATATGAGCAGGCCAGGAGTTTTACCATGGCTTAGTTTTCTGGCATGGAGAAGCGAGGGGATAAGTGATTCCCGCAGATCAACAAAGAGCACTTTCTGGCTCATTCCGGCCAGTAATCCATTGATCCCGCTAAAGAGTTTCGTACCACCGATGGCAAGCAGTCCATCCATGGGGGCAGCAGTAAGGGTGAAATAAGCAAGCCCTCCCTGACAGATGATTCTAGTAGCCACCAGCATGATCATAAATGCTGCACTGAAGAAAAGGGTGGCGGTGATCAGGCTCATACCGAGTGATACGGCCCAGTAGAGAAGTGCAATAAAGCAGAAAATTGCCCCCCAGAAGGAGTAGCGTACATCAAACCATTCGGTTCTCGCTTTATTTGGTTTTGCAAGAAAGAGAGACTCCTTGGTCACTTCAATAAGGTGCGTTCTGGCCAACCACATAAGAAATAAAAAGAAAATACCGTAGGCTCCAATCATCTGGGTCTCTTCGGGTCTTGCAAGTGTTGGCCCAAAGGTAATACCGAGTTCCGAGGCGGGGATGGTGTAGCCCAGCATTCCAAGGAAGCCGAAAAAGAGCCCGCCTAAGATAAAAAAGAACCAGAAGCTAAAGGAAATCTGCCGTGATGTTAAAAAAGCAAATCCGATAAATGCTGGATAAATGTAGATTTTTAGTTTTTGGAATCCTGCAAACAGCCCGTAGTCCGGGAAGTATGGGCCAGCGAGGATCAGGGTGGAGAGTTGCGGCACCGATGGATAGTAAAAGTTCATGCCGTTAAGAAAATGAAGGCATACGGGGATCAGCAATCCAGCAAGCAGAAAGCGGTTACTGAAGAAATGTCCTACTTGTCTCTCATCGAGTGCCTTGCTCAACATTTCAGGAACACGCAGCAGTGGAAAATTGATCCGTTCGTTATGAATCCACTGCCGGGAGAGGATATTGATAATAAAAAGCATAAATCCGTAAGAGAGCAGTATAAAACTTCCCCAGAGCAGCATCGGGCTGAGCCATGCCTGCCAGGGGATGGCGAAGACTACCTCCATCCAGCTCATACTGCGTCCACCCTGGATTCCGGTGTACAGCAGTTCGATGGCATGGGGATCAGTTGGGGTGATCCCCTGAGGAAGTACCGAACCGAGGGTCTCTTGCCATTGATTCCCAACGCTTGCGTAGTGAATTGGAGTAGTCAGGTTAAGGAGCAGGGTGCGAGCCATTCCGGTATAGGCAATCCCCGATCCTATAACCATTTCTATCCAGACAATAAGGAGTTCAGCTCCAGTGAAGATAAGTGAGCGGCTGCGAAAAATTCTTGAAGTGATAGCACTCAGCAGCACCAGCAGGATAAAAATAAAGAACGGGGCTAGAGGAAAATGACCGCCGCCAAGAGGAGTTGCCTGCTGATAAATATTGTTAAACGGAGTAAGAAGACAAATTGCAACGGAAAGGAGCAGGCCGACGATAATTGCACGGAGTCGAATCACGGAAGCAGTGGCTGTTTGCTCAGACATCAGTTCTCTCCTCTAACCCTTGAGTTTCTGCTGCTATCTCCCGAAACTGTCCGGCAAAATGCTTATGACTGATATCATCAATAGAGCGCCAGACCAGGAGTTGTTTGCGAAGGTCATGGAGAAAGGATGTGTTAATTCTCTCCCATACGGATTCTTCGCCCGAGCGGCGTTCAATAGTCACCTTGATTTCCAGATAATTGCCGTTACCTTCTACGGGGCAGAATTGCACATCTACCCACTGCATAATGCCAAAGTCGAATGGTGCCAGCCAGACCTTTGAGCGAATATAAGTACAGTACATGGTATGAGGTTCTTCTGCATTTTCTATCATGGCTCGCATCTCATCAATATTACAGCAACTTGAAACCAGATCGACGGGACCCGTGGAGAAAAGTCCGTGGGAAACTTCCTGGTGAGATCTGAAGTAGCTGAGTATAAATCCACCAATTGAATCATGCTCATCATATTTCATGAAAAATGGGAGGGTGATGCTAATGCGGTTATCAACAGCGCGCGGCAGGCTGAAGTTGGCATTCACGTCGGGGATGGCGATTTTTGCTGCAACCTTTGAAGGGTAGATAACCGAGAGCAGAACCACTCCAATGACCAGTACCATGGCCGCAACCCCTGCCATGGATGAATAATTAACAGTGAGCCCTGCCCAGAGACTGGTTCCTGCAAAGAGTGAGGCGGAAACCTGAGCCAACAGATAGCCAAGAACCACGGATATTACAGCTAATGCAAGGGCCTCTGCGATAAAGAGAAAGGATACGTGCGATGGCGCAAGGCCAACAGAAGTGTATATTGCTATCTCGTTTTTTCGTTCATAGACGGAGCTGATCATGGTGTTAAGAACGATGAAAATGGAGATAAGAAGTGGGATTATAATATTGGGGACACCACTGTACTGTATGGAATCACTTTGATTATAGAGCCAGACGCCATCTTTTTCTCCGGTGAAAATAGCCAAGGAGAACCGGTCAACAAGATTTTCTGCGGTTTTAGTAATGGAAGTTCCGCTCTGGGGAAGGGCAGCAATATTTTTTAGCTTTCCGCCAATGGTAAGCAGGGTGGTTGCGGGAATAATCCCTACCTGAGAGGCGGGGATATGATGGTAACGGCTCTGGAAAGAGCGGATATCGTCTCCGGATTCCATGGCCTCCTGCTCTACTTCACTGATATCGTTTCCTGATTCTTGAGGGAAGGTGACTGGAGTGAGAGGTTCACCGTCAAGATCCAGTGCCTTATCAAAGCGTTCACTATCAAAACTGCCAATCACCGTAAAAGCGTGTCCCCATAACTCTATTTGCTCAGTTCCATCGGCCTTAACCTCAAGGATTTTTGCCATATCCTGGTCAAGAATAATAGTTCTGCGGTCATCACTTGTGAACCATCGTCCGGAGTTCAGGATTTTGTTAAGCCCAGTTACTTCTACTTCAGAAGGGGATAGCCCGATTAATCCCTGTAGCTCTGCAGTGTTGCTGCCATGTTGAAGGGGGACATGGACGGCCTGGGTGGGATCCTTGGCTTCGAGCCAGATGCGAGGAGCTATTCCCTTTGTGTCTCTGAAGCCATCAACGAGACTGTCCACCGCTTCAACCGGCATGGAACGCCAGTCAACACGTTTTAAGAGCAATCCCAAGTAGGGGGCAGTGTCCTGGAAAAAAAGTCTGCTCTGCCGTTCTCCCGATTTTACCGTGGTGAAGCTCATAATGGTAAAGGTGAGGATAATAAGAGTCAAACATGTCAGCACTGTCCGTATTCGCCTGCGCCTGAGATTAGAGACACCGAGAAAAAAAGCAGCGGTAAAGGCTTTCCAGTGGCTGATTTCGGAGGGACGTTTGTGACTGGCACGTCGTTGCAATAGTATCATTTCTTCTTCAAATCTGAAGAAAATGATAAGGCTCACCATTAAAGAGAGGCCGAGTATAAAAAAGGCGAGAATAATAACCGTGGGACTGTAGGCAAGCTGAAACGCGGGATGAACCTGATAAATAATAGTGATTAAAAGAAGCAGAATTGAACAGAACGCGATAATTCGCTTATAAATATTTGCATAATTGAACAGAAACCTTTCCATACAGAAGGCAAAGGGGACAAAAAGTGCAATATAGAAAAGAACTCCGAAGAGAACATCCTTCTGGGTTTTTTCAACCTGTACGTAGACGCGGTTTGCCAGTGCCATTGATTCCGATGCGGCACTGGAAAAAGTATCATAGTCGAATTCTTTTAGACTGTTTCCAGCTTTTAGAAGTGCGGAGAGTCCGCGTTCTTCAAGCTGGCTTATCTTATCATCGAAAATGCCGTGGCTTTCCAGGTTTTTGATACGTGGTGAAAGAAGGGTCCAGATATCGGAGGCAGCACGATAGACGGTATTGTTGATGGCGCTGAACTGATCCACCGGATAGCCAAATCCCATGGATTTGTCCGCGGTTCCATTGGTGAGGATCATTTTCCGGGTCAGGACGTTATCGGAGAGGGTGGCCTTTAGCCATGTTCCAGGTTCCGTATAAATAGAGGCGATTGTTGAATTGCGGGTATCGATTCGGCTGTACCAGTAGTGGGCAGGGGGAGCATCACGTCGGCCATCGAGCAGCTCGATTTTTGTAAGGTAATTAAAATTACGTGGCTCCAGAAGCCCGAAGATCGTAGTTTCTTTACAGCTGAAGAGGATAAGGTCTGTTTTGGCATCACGCCTGCGGATTTTAAGGCGGTAATTACTTTTTCCGGTTGCCTTCTTATCGATTGCCCAGAGGACTTCACCGGTTTTTTTATCAAAGCGGTACCCTTCAATGATAAGCTTATCCAGAACATGCTTTTTATCGGCAACTCCTTTGATGATAAATGTTCCGGTGGAGTCCACCATATTATAATATTTTTGCGACCCCTGATAGGCGAGAAGCATCGTTTTTGCTGCGGGATAGTCGGCAAAAAGTTCGCCTTGGAGAAGGAGATTCGCCCGTCCGGTAACCGTTGAAAAGCCATTGCGTGGAAGTTTGCCAGATTGCAGAGGAGCTGTTCCTGCCATGGCTGTAACCATATCACCAATGAGTTGCGCCTGATTGTTCAGCTTGTCCCAGTTGATATGTTCCGGGGTATCCCAGGGCGTACCCCACAGGGCTCTGGCATCTCCCGTACTCACAAGACTAATCCCAAGAAATCCGGCAAGGGAGGCAACTTCACCGCCTAGAGCCGGTTTATCAAGAAACCAGGAATCCCAGGTCCGAAGGCGACTAGGACGAAGGGTGTTGATATAGGGGGTGGTACTGTGGCTGGCAGCAGCCGTTGCGTCAAGCAAATCTGCAAGCAGCGAAAAGATTCCCGTTCGGTTGACTCTTGCTTTAAGAGTATACAAAAATCCCTGATGAAACGCCCCAATCCCATTACCATGGCTGGAAAGATGCAGGGAGATAAATGCTGCGATTTCGTAGTCAGCGAGGAGGTTTCTAAAGGTGTAGCTACTTTGGAGGCAGGATGTGCGTATTTTGAGCTCCTGCTTACGCTCCTCCATGATTGCGATGGCGGCAGGGATAGCTTCTTGAAAGAGTTCAGCTTCATTTGCTGGCATATCATGAAAACTGTGACGCCAGCTCAGGCGACGGAAAAGCAAACGTCTTTTTGAGAGTTTTGTTATTGTCTCATTCGTTTTCGGATCACTATCATGAATCAGGCGGAGACGGCCAAGTTCCCGTGAAATCGCATCGACCGAAAGCTTAAGATGATCTTCAATGGCAAGGCTGATTCTCGCATCACGCTCAAGATCTTCACCGAGGGGAAAAGAAAGTGTTTTGAGTGTTTGTATGTAAGCTTGAGTGTTTGAGGACTCACTTTTTAGCAGTTTTTTCTGCTTTCTGAGGAGTTTTGATTTACTGCTAATGCTCCATAGGATCTCACGCATCCCAGCAAGGGCTTCATTATGACCACTAGTGGCGACAAGTAGAACTGACCGTGCAGGAGGGTTTTCTTGTAATCGACGTGCCGTCTGGAGCAGGGTGGCAATCGAACTGGCTTCATCTGCACCTGGGGCACGTCCTGCAACATACCCTGAGCTGTCGTAGAAGCCATCGACAACCAGGAGCTCATTTTTTAACTGGGGATCTGAGCCGGGAATGAGGCCATAGATTGTTTCAGATACAATCTCCTCCCAGTAGACCTCTGCCGTCAGGTTGGCTGTTGTTCCAATAAGCCCAGGAGTATCAAAGGGAAAATTATTGAAAACTTTTTTTATATCAGTTTTCTCCATCCAGAAACATGGCAGTTGAATGGGGGTGAGTTCTTCCTTTTCTATGAAGAGGTACTTGGATGATCTCGATGAAGAATTGAGGTAAATAATAGCCTGTGCGCCAAGCGATGCAAGCTGCTGCCAGTTTTGCCCTGAGTCAGCATCGATTACAACGATGGCATCTTTGATCTGCATGCCCTGCATATCGGACCAGTTTCCGCTGCCAACGTAAAAGAGTGGGCCGGTGAGCGGGCCGTTGGTGGCTTCGGGAGTAATTGCATTATAGCGAAGTGAATCCAGTTGTATGGTTTTCTCTCCAACCTGCAGAGTAGCTCCTTTGACTGTACGGACAGGGATAGGAAATTGGTAGCTCCCAGGTTCCAGGCCGAGTGCCGTAAACTGTTCCTTGATAAAGTCAGCAGCTGTTTTGCATCCGTCACTCCCCGTGGTTCTTTCAGCAGCACTGCTTAACTGTACGATTTGTTCCCGTAAGGAAAGCGTATCCGTGGCAACGGAGGGCAGAACCCAGCAGAGTGAAAGAAAACAGAAACAGGCAGCAAGTGTGGAGAGTCGAAGGAAATTCATGATAATTAACTGCTCATTCCTCCGGTATGAATTTCCAGTTCATCACGATCCTGAATTTTGTCCACCCGTCCGTCACGAATCCAGATAACCTGATCGGAGACATTGAGCATCTTGTAATCATGGGTGGCTGAGATGACCGTTACTCCTTGTTGATCACTCATCTCTTTTAACAGTGATATGATTTCTTCACCGGTCTTCAGATCCAGGTTTCCCGTGGGTTCATCGGCCAGAATAATGGCTGGACTATTGGCAAGGGCTCTTGCTACCGCGACACGTTGCTGTTGACCGCCCGAGAGTTCTGCCGGTCTGTGAGCATGCCTCCCTTCAAGCCCAACCTGAGCCAGGAGTTTCATGCCGCGCTGGATGGAAGCTTCGTTGGGTGTTCCTGCAAAGGTCATGGGGAGGGTGACATTTTCCAGTGCTGTCATTACAGGAATCAGGTTGAATGTCTGAAAAATATATCCGATTTTACGACAGCGTAACCATGCAAGTTCATAGGCATCTAGTTGTGCAATATCCACTTCATCGATAAAAACTTTCCCTTCAGTTGGCTTATCAAGCCCACCGATCATATTGAAAAGAGTGGATTTACCAGATCCGGATGGCCCCATGATAGAGACGTACTTTCCGGTTTCAATTTCAAGGTCAATTCCCTTGAGCACCTTGACCACAATCTTACCAAGATCAAAATCCTTGGTAACATCCGTTACCCGAACTATCTGTTTTTTATCAGTCATTCATTCACTCAAATGGTTACTGTCTAGACAAATCGCAAAGACTGGGTCATTTACCTTTCACCAGTGTTACTCTTATTGTTCAACTCTCATCGCCTCTACCGGCTGCATGCGTGCAGCCATCATTGCCGGATATAAAACACCCAGCAGGCTTAATCCGATACCCGTAGCCGTGGCGACCAGAGACGATGAAAAAATTGTCTGCCAGGGAAGAATCGGTATGATATCTGTTCCGAAACGAAGCAGTGCACCTATAAAGGCAGTAATAGCACCAAACACAGCTCCTGTCACTGACCCAGCCAGCCCCTGGATCGCCGCTTCCATAACAAATATGCGGACGATAAAGCGATCGAGTGCTCCCAGACATTTCATGGTGCCGATCTCACGGAATCGTTCGGTCACAGACATCAGCTGAGCATTAATAATACCCACCACACAGACAAGCAGAGAAAGGATTACAATCCAGCGTTGTTTGGGGGAAGAGGAGAGACTTGTATCTCCAGGGAGAATATCGTAGCCGCTCTGGAGTAGGCTTCGGTGCATATCTGAATCACCGGTTGCAAGCATTCTGTCGGCAATATCAAGGCTGATCTGGCTGTAGGCAAGAAATGAGACAGCAAGGACCAGAGTCAGAGTAGTTACAAGTGAACGGAAAAAACGTGACCGAATCGACTTGTAAGACATTATAAGTGATTGCTTCCAGGGCAATACGACCAGATGGCTCATTGCTTCTCTGCTGCTGTTAAGTTTTTTGGGAAGTCATTTCTTTCCAGTGAAGTAAGCATATCGTTTTTAGGGCTCTTTGGCAATCTTTCCTACAAGAGTTCTTGGAAGAGTACCGGATGCAAAGTTGGGCTGGCTGAAACGGTTTTCAGAAGCAGGTTTAAAAATTGAAATGCGGCTTCGTTCATTCGCTGATGATGAATCATGACACCCGCTGTCCCACTGCTAATTCCTTCTTCGATTTCCAGAAGCAGATTGTTGAAACAGGACGTTGGCTCTGTTTCTTTTCTGGTATGGAGATCGATGTTGACTTGGAAATCGGGAAGAGTCTCAGGGGATTTTGGTTTTGCATTTTTACTTCGTGAAACAGCCTTGAATCCAAGATTTTGTAAGCCGTGCAGAGTATCAGCGCTGCAGCGGTTCCATGGCGGGGTAAAAAATGGAGAAAAGGAGTCTCCCATAAGCTCGTTGAGTCTGGATTGTCCATTGCTCAGATCATGGATTTGCAGGTTTGCGGCTCTTGCAGCTCCAAATTCTTGTTTTTTACCTTCTGTTTCATGGTTGCGATGGAGCCATCCATGCTGGTGCCAGCACCATTGAGAACTGCTGGCTTCTGCATGAGATTTGAGGGTGTTAAACCGGCCAGAGGTGAGCCAGGTCGGGACCACTGCAAGGCAGAGTGGGAGCTTATGTGTTTTGAACAGTTCTATCAGGTGGAAAAAGTGTTTTCCAGGTACTCCAATATCATCTGCCCTGAAAAAGATGTTGGCGGTTCCGGTTCCATTTGCCAAGCC
>CAZDJE010000032.1:27031-29589 GCA_964505715.1 uncultured Desulfocapsa sp.
TCCGAGGTTTTGGAAAATGCTGAAACACGCATGCGTTGTTCCCGGTTTTGCCCAAATGGATAGAGAAGGGCAGGAATTCCAGCGGCAAGAATATTCATGCAGGTGTTATACCCAGCCATGGAAATGGAAAGATCAGCAGCATCCAGCCAGTCAGGAAAATTCGAGCTAAAGCCGTGAACTGTAACAGAGTTACCCGCCTGTTTTTCTAATCTGTCCCTGAGAGTTGGATTGCTGTATAAACCGGTAAAAATATGGAAATGAATATTTGGTGTCTTTTGTTGCAGAAGCAGGGCCGCTTCAACTGTGGCTTGCAGCAGTTCTGCTCCCACATTACCTCCTCCGATGGAGGCGACAACAAGCTGATCCCTGTCCGATAGACCAAGTTCCTGTCGTAAAGTCTTACCTGCCGTCTGGCCCGTTGTAACAGGTGCAATAAAGCCCGTGTAGTAATAAGGAATTTGAATTGATTCCATACTTCCAAATGTCTCATCCAAAGGGATAAAAGTGGGGTCAGAGTGGATCAGGAGGCCGTCAAAATTTGTGTTGAGTTGTTTGAGTACCCTGGTCTCATATTTTGGTTTGTCTGTTTTTTCAACGAGAATATCCCGGAGACTGCAGAGGCGGAGGCATGGTCGTAAGGTACCGGAACCAATACCATCTAGAATTGGGTCAAGTTCAAAACGAAAGGCCTTTCGTCCAAAGGGATAGAGCTCAATTAAGAAAACGTCCGGTTGAAAGGAGGTGAAAAATTCAAAAAGCTGATCTTTACGTTTCTGCTTGAGTTCTTCAAGGTCAGCTCCTTTCTGGCATGGGAGGAGTTTTGAAAAATCCGCATTCATTTTCAGGCCTGGAAGTTGAAGAAAGCGAACAGCAGACTTTGGGAGAGTGACATCCGGCCCGCCAAGTACCATCACTGTTTCGTGCTGTGTTGCTAGTGCTTTACATATTTCCAGGCTACGGTGAAAATGTCCAATGCCGAGCACGTGTTGACAGTAGCAGGCAATTTTCATGGTGTAATTATCTTGTCAGAGGGTGGAAAGACATTGAGCGGGCCAAGTTCAATGCTGTCTTTCTTACCGATAAGGAGATGCAGCTGCCGTTTCTGCAGGAGCTTTTTCTCTTCCGGAAGAAATGCACGACCAGCCAGATGGTAGATCAATGATTTTACGATCCCTTCATGGGAGACAATAAGGATACGTTTTCCATGGTGTTCTTGAAAAGTTTTCTCAATAACAGGCAGGGCGCGTTGTAAAACCTCCTTTCTGCTTTCTCCTCCGGGGGGGCGAAAATTCCAGCCGGCCCGTATCTGGGCTTCAAGCTCCTGCGGCTGTGTCTGTTTGAGCTCACTAAACGATTTTCCTTCCCACTCACCCCAGGCCTGTTCCCTTAACTGTTCGTCCCATTGCAAGGGGACGGGGTTGCAGTATTGCTGAAGAATATCGACGGTTTCTTTTACCCTGCCAAGATCACTTGCAATAATCTGATCAATGGTATAATTCCCTATAAAGCGGCCCCAGTCGTGAACCTGTTTGCGTCCTTTTTGGGAAAGAGGAGAATCTTGGCGGCCCTGTATTCGTCCTTCTTCATTCCAGAGGGTTTTTCCATGGCGGAGCAAAGCGATGAGCGTTTGATCAGTCCTGGATTTGTTGGTTTTAAGAAGGTTTCGCATGGCGTTTTAAAATTTTTTCAAATTGAAGGTAATTGAAGTGGAGATCATGCTCTTGTCGAATAAATTTTGCCGCTGACTGTCCCATTGTAGTACGTTGTTGAGTGTCTTGCAGTAACTGTTTTACCTTTGTACAGAAAGAATCTGTGTCAAAAGGGGGGGGGAGAAATGCTGTTTTTCCCTGCTGTACAACTTCAGGTATCCCTCCGTTTTCAAAGGCAATAACAGGTAGTCCGCAGGATTGTGCTTCAAGATATACCATCCCCAGTGATTCTCTAATTCCCGGAAAAACAAAGAGGTCACCTCCGGAATAGAATCTGTACATTTGCTTTCTTGCGATCTGGCCTGTGAAAATTACGCGGCCAGGAAGATATTGATCAGCCAACTGAGTAAGCGTTTCACGTTCGCTGCCATCCCCTGCGATAATTAGTTTGAACGGAATGTCTGGAACAGCCAGTTGTGCAAGAGCTTTGATCATCCATGTTAGTCCCTGGGTTTTCACATCGGGACGAAACATTGCAGCAGTAAGAATAACAGGTTCATTTTGTATCTGCCATTTCTCTCTCATCTCCAGTCGCGCATCTTGATCAAAGGAGAATGATTCAGGAAAAATACCGGGTTTTATATAGGCGAGCTGTTTTGCTGGAATAATTCTCTGTAAATTCTTCAGATCCACCTTTCTATTGCTGAAGTGTTGAACTGCTTGCAGCAAGCTGTGTCGGTTCAGATAAAAGCCAATTTTTCCTTTCAGCTTGCGGCGTTGCTTTGTGGAGTATATGCCCTGAAAAATAGTATAGGGAATGTCAAACTTTTTACAGAGTGATGGTCCGAGAAGATCGGGGGCCTTATAGTAGCAGTGATAGCTTAGCCACAGATCCGGAGAAAATTCCCG
>CAZDJE010000032.1:29689-36775 GCA_964505715.1 uncultured Desulfocapsa sp.
GTTAGAGTATGCTTTTTGTCTGATTTGCTGCGAGCTGTTTCTGAAAGATGTGGCCCATTTCTGCAACGAGTGTTCGGTTGTCAAAATGATTCCGGGTATGTTCAATACCGCCTTGAATGATGGTGTCTCGAACGGTTCTGTTTTCTAATATCTCCTGAATGTTTGTAGCCATTGTTTGCGGCTCCGACGGTGCAACCGTAATCCCGCTCTTGTTGTGAAGGAGAAGTTCTGGAATGGCGGAAACGGATGTTGAGAGTGCCGGAACACCCATTGCCAAACTCTCCACCAGCACATTTGGTATTCCGTCACGGTCTCCATTTTTTGCAATCTCACAGGCAAGTACAAAAAGATCACTCTTTTCAAACTGCCTAAGGACCTCTCTGTGCGTTCTGGTACCAAGACACTGGCAGCAGTCATCAAGTTTTAGCTTAGTGATGAGTTTTAGGATCTGCTCTTTGTCATCACCGTCTCCAATAAGAGTATGTTTAAAACGGAACTCTTTATCTTTCAGGAGACGAAGTGCGTGATAGAGTGTTGGCAAGCCTTTTTTCTCGGTCATTCTTGCCACTGTCAATAGATTGTAGGGGGCGCTGCATTCCCTGTGGTCTGTTTCAGGCGAAAAGAGTTTGAGATCAATTCCGTGATAAATACAATGGATTGGGGTATCGAGCCCTTCGGCAATGTTTTCCAGGTATTTACGATTGTAATCCGTGCAGGTAATCACGAATGTGGCGAGTCTGATTTTTTCACGAAGTTGCGCAGGGTTTGATGTGTAAATATCTTTAGCGTGGGCAGTAAAACTGAAGCTTCTTCCGGAAAGTAGTGCCGCAAACATGGTGACCGACGTTGGTGAATGAGCAAAGTGGCCATGAAGGTGGCTTACCGTATTGTCTTGTAAAAGATGATGATTTGTAAGGTATCCCGCCTGGAGAAGATGTTTGAACGTGGCAAGATTGGCAGTTCGCTTATAGCGTCTGTGGGCAAGACCAAGTCCATGTTTAAAGAGTGTCGGACGTTTGACAGCCAGAAAAATATTGGGCAAGAGCAGGCGTGGAAAGTCGAGTAAGAGTTCAGTAGGAAGGTAGTCCACCTGTGCCCGAATCTGTTTTACCGAATCGTGGCAAAAGTCTTCTCTTGGATGGCGCATGGGGAAAAGGCGCATCTTAAAACCAAGCTTTTCAAGAAGCAGTATTTCATTGGAAATAAAGGTTTCAGATATACGTGGATAGCCTTTCAGGATATACCCAAGTGTCGAGGATGCAGGTGATGTCATGAGATATCTCTGAAATGTTCAACCCGGTCACGCATGGTGTCAAGCCCGGAGAGCTTGAAGTTACTCATGCATCTTTTGTAGGTATTGTTTTCTCCGAGAATGGTAAATATCTTCTCTCGAAGAAGCTGGGCGGTCACCTTATTCCAGGGGAGATGATCGATGAGTCCCTGTTGAGTCAGTTTCTCAGCTCGAATAAGTTGTTCTTTGCGCGGTGTCTCTCGTGGAATAATAAGGGATGGCGTCTCCTGGCTGAGAATTTCACAGATGGTGTTGTAGCCCCCCATGGAGATAACCAGATCAGCAGCTCCTATTAACTGTTCCATTCGCGGATGGAAAGGTTGGGTTTTGATTCCAAAGCGTTTTGCTCTTTTTTTCAGATGCTCTCGACTGGATTTTGGCATAAATGGACCAGTTATCATAAGAGATTTGAATGGCAGCGAGGTTGGAAAGAAGTCATGCATGGCAATATAATGATCAAGGAGTTCACAACCGTCGCCACCACCTCCTGCGGTGACAAGAATAAAGGTGTCCTCGTCAAAAATACGGTATCGGCTTCTGATCTTTTTTCGTATTTTTTTGGTATTCTGTCTACGTGGGATATACCCGGTGAAGCAAATTTTCGGCTCAAGTGACACCGGAATATTATATTCCACAATCGGGTCATAAATATCTTTGTTTCCATACACCCATATCTCATCGTACAGATCTTCGAGGTACTGGTACACATTCTTGCTCTTCCAGTCATTGCAGACAACGGATGACTCATCCAGTATGTCCCGAAGGCCAAGAACTGTTTTGGTCGCAGGCAGATGCTTACGAAGCCATTGTAGCGTGGGAAGAACTTCCTTTTTTAGTCCAAGGGGCTCCTTGTCAACGATAAACAGGTCAGGCTTAAAGGCTTTTGCGGTGGCACTGATAATACTTTTTCGTATATGGAGTGCCTGATTCGGGTCAATGCGGATGGAGAGGGATTGGTAGTCCTCATTTGTTTTTTTGATCATCCCTGGGATACGGACAAAGTCGACCTGTTCAGGAAGGGTAAAACGTCCGGCAATGGGGGAACCAGTCAGAATAAGAATATTGACTTCTTTTCCAGAGAGGTGCCTGGCAATAGCCATGGAGCGCCTGATGTGGCCAAGCCCATAGGTGTCATGGGAGTACATAAGAATGTTGTATGTGGGAGCGTGTTTCATGTCGGTAATTTGTAGTCTATTAGCAACATTGGGGAAAGGTAAATCAGAATTTAGTATCTTTTAGTTCGTCCAGGTGAAGGTACTCTTTGAGGCTGAAGGCTGGTTTCTTAAAAAAGGCTTGTATCTCTGTTGGAGAAAGATCTTTGCGGTCAGCAATTTTTTTTGCGGGAACTCCTGCCCATATTTCATAGGAGCCGGGGTTTTTGGTGAGTACGGATCCGGCACCAAGTACAAAGCCGTCAGGAAGGATGGAGGCTTGGTAGAGAACAATAGCATTCTCGTGAATCCAGACATCTTTGCCGAAGTATTTATCCTGCCAGGCCACACCATGCTTCTCCTGAACGGCAAGTAGTGGCGTCTTTCCTTGGTGGCAATGGTCGTGGGTGTAAATTCTTGAGCGGGCACCTATCATGCACCAGGGGCCTATATGGATGGCACCGGTATTGTCAAGGATTGAAAATTTGCTGATCACCACATTGGTTTCGCTACCTGCGGTGGTGAAAATTTCCGGAGAAAGAATGAGTTTTCCTTTGTGGATATTGGAGTGCGGTCTACGGCGACATTCTTTGAGTGATGTTTCGAGTTCCTGTTTGGTTTGTGAGGCACTTTGAAATCGCACGGGCTTTCTCAACTAAGAACTATTGGAGTGTTGGGGAGAGGGGGGAGTGAATGAGCAGTGATTAAAAGCTCATTGTCAATTTGTTTGTAACGATGGTGATATCGTCAATGTCGGTGTAACTGGAACTTTCCTTAAAGAGTTCACCCGTATCCATATATCCAAAATGAACTTCGTAGGCAAATTTATTTAAGAACTTGTACGCAACCCCAAGATCAATTTCCCATCCGACCCGGTCAGTATAAGCAATATTCTGTCTTTCCAGGGTATCGGTCAGGCCAATGGAACTGTGAAGAGTGATCTCAGAGGTTGGGGCGTAGGCCGCTTTAAGAGCAAAGCCCTGATAGTTATTCACTTTGTTTATGTTTATATGGGGACTGCTGAGAGAATACTGCTCTCGGTTAAGAACCGTGTTCATTGCCTCTGAAGAGATGTAAAGACTGTGAAAGCTGACACTCTTAGATGCGTCGGACCCGGATTGGCTCCCCGCTTGACCATTGCTCAAAGTGTAGGCAAATAACTTATAGTCTCCAGACTGCAAACCTTTCCCATCTGCATGCGCACTCATAGCGATGCTCGATAGAGAAAGAGTCAGTAGTATGAATATTATTCGTTTCATAGTTATTATGGACAAAGATATAATGAGTACAAAAAACTTTACTGTAAAAGAAAAAGTACGTTCTTTTCCGGTATAAGTCAAGGGAAAATAAATTGTTGTCACGACTTTTCGGGAGGCGTATTGTATCCCTTCACTGAGAGGCCTCCTCTTAGTATATCCTGATTACCCACCCAAGCTCAGCTTTTGCTGATAACGCGTGTAGGAGTCCCGCCCCTTGCGGGCGAAAAATACCCATGATCCTGGTGCTATTCGCCCGCAGGGCGGGCTCCTACGATTGAATTTTGCGGTTACCTGAGCTTTAGTGGTAATCAGCGCTCCATCCGTCGCGCCGTGTTAAATTTTCGAATTAATAAAAGGTATGTCTAGTTAGTGTGTTATTTGTTAGTTAGAAGGTAATATATTTGTATTCAGTGTCATCTCAAAACTATGATAAACTCAGTCCTATAACTGTTTAGCAGGTAAGCGCAGACTCCGTACTTCAAGTTCGTTCATTTGGGACTTTGGAGCATACTAGTGCTATTCGGGAAAGCCCAAATGGATGGAGTTGGAGTGCTGCTGAATAGTTACGTGTTTTGATGATTGCCATGAACATGGAAGTGCGGTAGGATTGCGACATTCTGCGTATAATGAACCTATGAAAAAGTCTAAATTAATAGAGGTAAATCATGTGTAACTCTTTTAAAAAATGTGTAACCATTTTTTTTCTGCTGTTGAGCTGTCTGTTGGCGGTAACAGGTGCACAGGCTGGCGGGGCGAAAGAAGTGGTTTTTTATCCGACGGATGTAAGTGATGCAGGCGATTTTGCATATCTGCGTGATAGCGTGCGACTTATGCTTGCAAGCAGGATTGCTCCTGTAGCCGGAGGAGAGGTACGGCTTGAAAAGGCTATGAAAAAAGGAAGGGATTTCTCTTCGTACAGGATAATGAGTCGTGTGGCCACTACACAAAACGGGATTGAGCTCTCCGTTAAAGCCTTCAGGCCATCGGAAGAGAGTTCCGTACAGTTCCAGTCCTTGGCAAAAAGCAATAAGGAAATTATGACGGCGCTGGATGTGCTGGTGAAGGATGTTGCTAAAGTCCTTTTTCAGGTGGCGGAATCTCAGAAGATAGATGAAAAAACGGACAAAAAAGGTGGCAAGGATCTTGATATAGGATCTACCCATCCCGATAGAATCTATAAAACGACTATGGGGTTTGGTCTTTCAATCAGTCAGGATGAATTTATCAGCCAGACAGAACTTGAGGTGAAAGCCACTGAACGCTACAAAAGCGCGATACTCTCTGCTCTATCCAAGGGAATGACAGCCGGGGATATTGATGGGGATGGCCATGATGAAATAATTATTGCCACAAACACAAAACTCTATATTTATCAGCTGAAGGATAAGAAAATCCAACTGCTTGATACCGTCTCCCTGCCCGGTGAATTACAAGTTCATGCGGTGAATGTAGCGGACCTGGATCAAAATGGTTTGATGGAGATATATTTGAGTAGTACCAGAAAAAAACAGCCTCGCTCCTTCGTTTTGGAATGGCACCCGACGACAGGTGTGAAATGGCTCTATGAAAATGTCTACTGGTATTTAAGGCCCATCACTATTCCAGGTGAAGGGGTGGTACTTGCCGGGCAACAGAGCGGGGTTTCGGGCATGATGGAAGCTGGAATATTCCGCATGAGAGTCCATGAAGGAGAGAAGATTTTAGGGGGCGATCGTCTTGTGCTTCCGGGGTCTGTGAATTTGTTCGATTTTGTTTTTGCAGATCTTGATGGTGATAAGCAAAGTGAGATTGCGACCCTGAATAAAAAGGAGCAGTTACAGGTCTATAGTGCTGATTTGCAATTACTGTATACATCTCCTGCTGGTTTTGGCGGAAGGGAGTTACTGGAAGAATATACTGCTCCAATACGCCTGGTGGTAACTGATTTTGATAATGATGGTAAGAGTGATCTTCTGCTCGTCGACAATGAACTCTATTCACCAAAGATGATGAGTAAAAGCCGTTTGTATAGAAATGGACAGGTACGTGGCCTTGGGTGGGATGATGGATTTGTTGAAATGTGGCATACCAATATTTTCTCTGAGTCCATAGTCGATTTTCAGTTTTTTTCCTCTCCTCAACCAGATGGAACCGTGCAGGGGCGTTTGTTTATCGTAGAGCCGGAAGCCGGTGGTTTACTGCAGAATTACCTCCTTGGAATGGGTGGAAGCAGGCTGTCGGTGTTCGGAATGAGTTTTCTTTCCAAGAAGGCTCAGGAGCAGCAATAAAAGGAGCATGGTATAAAATTTTTTACTTTTTGTGAAAAAAACTTGACAGGTGGTTGCGCGATAGATATTATTCACTCAATTAGATAGTAAATATGGTTGTTCTGTCGGTTTTGGCGATCAACTAAGATGACGCTTCCACTGGAAGTGAAAATTTAAGGAGATGAATAAGATGAAGAAAGTAATTTGCGTTGCTGCTGCGTTTATGATGGTTGCTGGTGTTGCAACTGTTGCTTCTGCAGAAGTTGATTTGAGTGGAAGCGCCCGTGCTCGTTTGATATATAATGACTCTGGTGAAAATGGTGTTGACAGTGACACAAGATGGGATTCACGCGTACGTGTGAAGATTCATGCTAAAACAGAAGGCGGCGGCTATGTGAAGGCGCGTGTTCGGTTTCTTGATGGTACTTGGGGGCAAGGCGGTGACTACAGTGAATTTGCAAAAAGTATGCCAACGTATGATAATGGTAAGTTGTCTGGTGGAAATGTTTGGTCTGATTATGCATATGTTGGCTTCAAGGTTGGAAATCTTGATATCGCTGGTGGTAAAATGCCTATTGCTTTCTCTCCATGGTTCCTTGATGATGAACGTAGTGATCGTTTTCGTGTGCTCTATAAAGATGGTGGCCTTGCACTTGCCTTTACCTATGACAAAAAAATCTATGAGACCTATGGGTACTTAAAACCAGTCTTGATTACAGATGATATTCCTTTGGCAGATGGAAGTATCGATGCCGTTGTTGGATATAATTACACTCCAGCAGATGGTGATAAAGATTTTTGGGGTGTTACTTACAAACAGAAATTTAGCGATGCAGTAAAATTAAATGTTCGTGCAGTATATGTTTCTGATGGAACCTATAAGGACATGGATGGAATTAAAGGATCTGCTAACCTTGCCATGAGTTTTGGTGGAAACAACATTATTCTTGAGCAGTCTTATAAAGCTGGCGATACTGTAAAAGTTGATTCTGATGATCAGTATGGTGGTTACGCAGAGTGGAACGCAACCTACGGTTCCATTACTCCTACAGCCAGAATCGGTTACACCAAAGATGGTTTTAGTTCTGATGAGACCTTTGGTTGGTTGATGTTTGGTGGTGATGTACCTACCAGTCAGG